>JAYQWI020000286.1:0-2517 GCA_035871815.2 Candidatus Parabeggiatoa communis | reverse complement strand
CCGTTTTTGGTCGCACGCGGTGCCGTTGATGATAAAGGCCCGAGCGCTATCGTTTTGAGTGCATTGCGTAGTGTGGCAAAAGAGTATGACAATCAGGGTTTGCCTGAAGACGTGGCTATTGAGGTACTGTTCGAGACTTCAGAAGAGACTGATATGGCGACATTGCAGTATCTGAATGATACCGCCGATCCAGTCTATCGCAAGCCGAGCATGGGTATCGTTTATGATGCTTTTTGGTGTATTAGGGCCGAAAAGGGTATAGAAAGGCCTGCCTTTAAAATGTCACGTCGAGCCGATCCCAGTCGTGGATTATGGCTCCATGATCTGGATTCTGAAGTCGGACCGAGCAATCAGATTCCTGCCACAGCGACGGCCGTGATTTATACCGAATCACCTGAGCTGGCCCAACAATTTAAAGAGACTGTCATGAATGAATATGCGGCCTATCAATTTGATGATCCCAACTACAACCGGGCAGAGTTGCTAGAACCGGAGATCAGTGGCACAAGTGTGACCTTGAAGACTCGTGGTAGCGGTGCCCAACACGGCTCAGCGCCACAAGAAAACCGCGCTGAGGGTTCCAATCCATTAGTCTCTTTGGTCAATTTTCTAGGGTATTTGGTGTATGAAAAAGAGGACTACCTCGACTTTCAACCCAACAGTGTCAGCAGAATGGCCCAATTCATGAAATGGGGATGGGGTACCAAAGTATTCGGTGAATACCACCCTGATCTGCTTCAGAGAGATGACTGGGTGTTTGAATGGGGAGAAGGGGATAAAGGCAATGGCACCACTTGGGGCCTCACTAAATTGGTTACCAATGAAGACGACATCACCTTAGAGATGGATGTGCGCTATGCGATTGGACACCACAGTAACGGCTATAGCGGTGAGGAAGGATTGCTGGAAGGAAAGAGCCGTTTCCCAGAGCTACTCCAAGCACTCATGGTCAAATTCAATAAGGCCCATCCGGGTGAAATTATCGCCGTGTACACTGATTTTAAAGTGGCACCTGATATCCGCGCCATCAGCAATCCCAACTATATCAAGCTCAACAAAGCTTATAAAAGTGTAACGGGTGAAGACTGTCCACGGTTAGCTATCGGCGGTGGTACCGATGCCAAAGGAAATAATGAACTGATTGCAGCCGGCACTCTGTTCACTGAGAGTTTAGGGCCACCGATCAACTTTCATGGCATTGACGAAGGGGCACCAGTGACTGATCTTAAGACCGGTTTTAAGATTCTCCGCCAGCTCATGGTTAATGAGATCAATAAGGGAACAACCCAAAAAACGCCAAAATCAAAAATGAATATCAAGCGCAAGCCCTAGTGGTTGCCCCATCAATGGTAGATTAATTTTTGAGAATAGCCCCGTTTTTGTGATGAACTGTGGATAGAACCTATCGTGCTTTGCATTTCATTCCACCTAACCACTCACAGCACGATAGGTTTTTGAGATTAGAAGGGCTGTTGTCAGTGGTTTTTGCTGGCTTCAGCTAAGTACTGGGGTACTGAAAAGGAATGAAATGAAAATGTTTTTTGTACCCAACTTAAGATTTTGTGAGTCAATGATAAATTCGGAAATACCCACCATCAGCGTTCATTTGCCTACCAGACTACTCATCCATCCAGTGGGTAGTGACGATCTATACCCCTCGCGCACCTTATGCAGGTAGCGAGGAGCGAAATGTTTTAACTCAGACTATTCACTTTTTCCCACATTAACTCTTTCCCACATTTGTAAGTAGGCTTCGGCTGACTTGAATAAGTACTTTCGCCAAAAATTTTCAGGTATTTTAATAGAAGCAATGTTTATTTGTAATTAGAGACGCACGGCCGTGCGTCTCTACAATTCGCGGTTTCGTAGAGACGCGATGCTTCGCGTCTCTTTGCGGTAAAATACCTGTTTATTTGTGGTTCAGTACTTAGAACATTGATAGTATGATTGTCTCCATTTAAGCGTATGCTTTCAACATGATCAGCAAGCAAGCCATAATGGGCTATACCGTCGTAGTTTAAATCAAATTTTCGATTTCCCGTCTGTTGCTGAAAAATCGTCCTCTTCCCATCAATGGATTGAAAGCCATTTTCATAATCCACACAGACAGGCTGTTGATCCTTATCACATGGAATAGGCTCGCCCTTTTTATCAATAAAAATCGGGCTGGCTTGATGCGTTAAACCATTCACATCAGTACTAAAACCAATTCCAACAAGATAAGGGTCATCGCGTTTTTCGTTAACCTTTTCTATGCCTTTTTGAATAGTCTTTTGAGTTTTAACAAAGGAAGTGCTGTCTGCATTGTATGGGAAAATTAAGCCTCCTAACTCCAGAATTCGTTTATCTAGATCAGTCAACGTTCTTCCTTTACCCTTTTCTTTTTCTGCACCTAAAGGCCCAACATGAGTAGAAACCACCCCGTTATACTGCTTATCACGAAGAATGTTCAAAACATCATTTTTTGTAGGAGGTGACATATGATCAATTTCAATAATCATTTTTTTATCGATCATG
>JAYQWI020000285.1:0-8020 GCA_035871815.2 Candidatus Parabeggiatoa communis | reverse complement strand
AGCATTAGGTAGGTTCAAGTATTCAGTCGTTGCTTCGTGACTGAATACCTGAAAAAAGAAATGAAAAATGGTGCCGACGGCCAGACTCGAACTGGCACGGCTTACGCCACTGCCCCCTCAAGACAGCGTGTCTACCAATTCCACCACGTCGGCTTTATATCTATAGGTGGCTGATTTCGGGAAGGCATTTTATATGAGTCTTCCCGAAATAGCAAATTAATTTTATTATTGCGGAACTTCTGAAGGATTTGAAGGCGTTTTATCGGTTGTTGGCACTTCATTATTGGCATCAGGCTGTGTTTGTTCCTGTGGCAGTTCGCTATTGTTTTCAGTCTGTACGCCTGGGATTTCTGACGTGACTTCTGTCTTTGGTGCCAATTCTTCTATTACACTTTTAGGTTCTATGCGTTGAATAGAAAAATATGCCAGTGTTAAGCTCGTGATAAAAAACGTTGTCGCTAAAACAGCTGTGGCACGCGTTAAAAATGATGCCGCTCCTTGACTGCCAAACACCGTCGCTGATGCGCCACTACCAAAAGCGGCCCCTGCATCTGCGCCTTTACCATGTTGGATTAATATTAAACCAATTAACCCGACACAAAGAAAAATGTGACTAATGACTAATATTTCAGAAAACATAATTGATTTTATAATCTAATATGGGGCAGCCTGACAAATGGTTAAAAAATCATCGGCTTTCAACGATGCCCCTCCAATCAGGCCGCCATCAATATCTGGCATGGCAAACAATTCAGCCGCATTACTGCCTTTGACACTACCCCCATACAGGATTTGCACTTTTTCAGCAATCCCCGCATCTTGTTTTGCAATTTGTCCACGAATAAAGGCATGAACATCTTGGGCTTGTTGAGGCGTTGCCGTTTTACCGGTGCCAATGGCCCACACTGGCTCGTATGCTATCACAGATTGGGCTAAAGAGCCTATCCCTTGCAAATTAATGACGGCCTCTAATTGCCGTTTAACCACATTTTCTGTTTCACTGGCTTCGCGTTCTTCTAGCAATTCACCGACACATAAAATGGGAATTAATTTAGCGGATTGTGCTTTAGCAAATTTTTCGGCTACCAATTCATCACTTTCACCGTATAAATTGCGTCGTTCAGAATGGCCTACTATAACATATTTGCAACCAAAATCGACGAGCATATTGGTTGCGATTTCTCCTGTAAAGGCACCTTGATCGTTTTGAGAAACATTTTGCCCTCCCCAGCTGATCGCTGTTCCTTTTAACAATTCGCTGACTTGTTGCAAATAAACAAAGGGCGGGCAGACGGCCATTTCGGCCTTCAAACCAGTGGCATTTTGTTTAAGGCTCTCAATTAATGATTGATTATTTTGGAGAGAGCCATTCATTTTCCAATTGCCAGCTACCAGTAATTGACGCATTGAGTATTTCCTCATTTAAGCAAATTGATGAAATCTGGTGGCGCATTATACATCATTTTTGTTAATTGTCACTTATTTTCAGTTATCAGTTATCAGTTATCAGTTATCAGTTGTCAGTTATCAGTTATCAGTTATCAATGAGCTTCAATCAGCGTTCTATCATTTATCTGAAAAATGAACTGATTTCAAATCAGCGTTATTAGCGTTTTATACTTATGGCTTTTTTTAACGCCTCAAAATCGCAATCCATCGCCATAAATTCAGCAGACTTGTGAGGGAACTCGCGACATAAGTCAAGGCACAGGCTGTGAGAATGCGTCGTGCCGCCCTTTGATCTTTGGCCGAAATATATTCCCCTTTTTCCAATATCGGTAATGCACGTTTAAAACTGGCATCCCATTCAACGGGTAAGGTGACAAAATGAACCACGACTGATGTGCCTAAACTCGCCAAGCCACCCAAAAACATCAACACGCCTGCGGCCGGTAAACGCACTAAGACTGTAATCACGGGTATCATTATCATCAAGCCTGCACCGAATTTTTCTGCCATCTGTGCAATAACAATTAATTTAGTACGAACGTGTAAAGGTTGATATCCCATATAATCTTGCATGGCATGCCCCACTTCATGGGCTGCCGTTACAACGGCCGTTAATGATTTGCCACTCCAATTATCTTGACTCAAACGCACGGTTTTTTCGATAGGATCGTAATGATCGCCTAACTCAGTCACTTCTACTTTGATATGCGGCAGTTTCAATCGATCCAACAAATGCCGGGCAAGCTCACCCCCTGTACCCGGAAAATCATTACGAGTTCGACTATATTTAGTCAATATTTGCTTTGCCCATAGCTGTGGGCCGAAAATAATCGCCGCTAATAATGCTATAAAGATCAGAATATGCATGGTTGTGTGTGAATGGTTAATTGTAAATTGTGAACGGGGCTTGTGATAATCTACAAAATCCATAATAGAACATTGGGTTGATTTTTAAGTGATTTCAAGCTGATTTGACTTCATTATAAAAGGGGGGAAAATTTTGAAGGCTTATCAAGCAAAGAATTTGAGGAAGGAAACGAGCGCAGACGGGTTCATAAGTCATTAATCTGATCTGATTCAATTCAACCAAATTGATTGTCAGATCATCTCAAGAATAGCAATGTGTTGATAACTGATAACTGATAACTGATAACTGATAACTGATTCATGACTTGTCTATTTGACTCATTAAATCAAAAGTACGCCAAAATGCAGTCGCTAAACGAGGAGTGCGTAATATTTTACGCGCATCACCCGTTTGAAATTGCAATTTTTTATGAACAAGCATCATTCCCAATCGTGCCAAACCCAATCCCTTATTTAACCAATTTTCCCAATCCTCAATACTGGCACGTACATCCCAATCAAGAGGTTCTCCTTGATATAATCCGGCAGACTTGACTTTGCCTTGTACAATAATCAATACGCCAATCGGATGGCGTGCCTCAGTCAATCCATAACCAATGTTGGCATTAAAGCGTTGTTCATAAAGCGCATTGGTTATTTCAGGATCAGTATTCCAGAGCAAAGCAAACGCTTGCATCCAAGTTTCACCGAATAATTCAGACATGACACCTAATTCCTTCACTTTTTTTTGAGTTGCCATTTGAGCGAATTTTAAAAAAAACATGATGATCGTTTTCCATAGACGCTTATTTAGATGTGATTAGATGCAAAAAATAGACTCATTCAAAAAAATAGTTGATTTATCAACTATTTATTGAACATTAAGGCCATTTATGTTGTAACAGAAATACGGCCCTTAAGGAAAAAGTCAATAAAATGACTATCAGTGTTTTGGGGATAACAAGGCCTCTGATATCTAAAGAAGGCAAACCCTGTAGAAATAAAGAATTTAACGAACAAGATGGTTCACATTGAATGAATTACCCCGTCAAAATAAAAACGATCACAACATGGGAGATTGAACATGGACTGGACACCTCACCTCACAGTTGCCGCCATTATTGAATCACCGCCCCATTTCTTGTTAATTGAAGAAGAATCAGACGGATTAATCGTTTACAATCAACCCGCAGGGCATTGGGATGAAGGCGAAACCTTACTTGAAGCGGTTGCCCGTGAAACCTTGGAAGAAGCGGCTTGGCATTTTGAACCTGAAGCGATTGTTGGCATTTACCAATACACAAACCCTATTAATCAAATAACTTATTTGCGGATAGCCTTTTGTGGCCGACATCACAGTCACGAACCAGATCGCGCTTTAGATAGCGGCATTTTGCGAACCGTTTGGTTAACGCGAGAAGAAATTGCCCATTTAAACAATTTACGCAGCCCAACAGTATTGCATTGTCTAGACGATTATCTAGCAGGGCATCGTTATCCGTTATCGTTAATCAAATCTTAACTCTGTAGGGGCGAACCTTTGTTATCGCCCTAATCGTGACATTATTTTATGAACACTCACTTTTTCTGAACATTTATAGTTCAATTTATGGTGTGTTCTTTTCCCAACATACTGGGCATATTATATATAGTTTATTAGAAAACGCTAACTTACTTGAACAATTCGTTACAAAATTTGAGTTTGACGCTTGACAAAATTATTTTAGGGGCGTATTAATTAGAATCCCTTTTTGACAATGTATGAAATATCAAAAGCGTTCATTCGGAACGCGAAAATGTGAAGGAAACCCTTAATTTCATCAACAGAAAATCACACGAGAATACCCTTAAAATGTATTTCAACATTCACCTTGATGATGAAATAGGCCATCAAATTATCATGATGGCTCAAAATCTAAAGCAATCAAATGAGGCTTTAATTGGAGAAGCCATTATGCAATGGTTACAACATCAACCCCAAAATCAATGGCCCAAAGAAGTGATGACATTTACGGGTATTAAAGATTTTCCTCGGTTTGAAAGTTATCGCTCTGAACTTCAACCGCTTAATCAAGATCCTTTGGCATGAATAATCATTATTATTTGTTAGATACCTGTACCGTTAGCGATTTTATACGTGGACATGCCAATGTGTTATCAAAAATAAAAACGCTATCACCTCAGCACTTGGCCGTATCCAGTATTACCGTTATGGAACTTGAGTATGGGTTAAAGCTAAACGCTCAACGTGCCAAAAAGCTCGAAACAGTCATTAATAAGTTTTTGGAAAATATTCATATTTTGGCATTTGAACCGGAAGATGCACGAACAGCCGCTACCATTCGGGCCATTTTACGAACCCAAGGCACACCGATTGGCCCTTATGATGTCTTATTAGCAGGTTGTGCTTTACGTCGCGGGTTAATCTTTGTCACTTCTAATACTAAAGAATTTCAGCGTATTTCTGGATTAAGGTTAGAAAATTGGCGAAGTGATATGACTCATGAAAGTATTCATTTTTTTGAAATGCAAAGAAAATGAAAAATGACAATCCGTTTATTGAGTCATTTAGTAAAATAACATTCCGTTCACAAATCCGTTCTACTAAATACATTAACCACCACAAGTTACGATCATGATAAATTGAGGTGAATCGGGATAATTGATAACTAAAAGATGTTAGATTCTGAAAAAATAATTGTTGGATTGTCTGGCGGCGTTGATTCTTCTGTGGTTGCCTTGCTTCTGAAAAAACAAGGCTATGACGTGGAAGGCTTGTTTATGAAAAACTGGGAGGAAGATGATACTGAAAACTATTGCAGTGCTGCTGAAGATTTGCGTGACGCGCAGGCGGTGTGTGACGTTTTAGATATCCCATTACATACTGTCAATTTTGCGACTGAATATTGGGATAATGTCTTTGCCCATTGTCTACAAGAATATCAAGCTGGGCGTACCCCTAATCCAGATATTTTATGTAACCGCGAAATCAAATTTAAAGTGTTTTTGGAACACGCCTTACGTTTAGGGGGCACCGCGATTGCAACGGGGCATTATGTACGTTTGAGTGAAGCTGAAAACCATTACGCATTGTTAAAAGGCATTGATCCTAATAAAGATCAAAGCTATTTTTTGTATACCCTAGCGCAATCGCAACTGGCACACAGTCGCTTTCCTATCGGTGAGTTACATAAATCAGCAGTGCGCGAGTTAGCTGCGCAAGCCGGGTTAGCCACGCAAAGCAAAAAAGACAGTACAGGCATTTGTTTTATTGGCGAACGCCCATTTAAAGCCTTTCTCAATCGCTTTATTCCGGCTCAACCCGGCCCCATTGAAACACCAGAAGGGGAGTGTTTAGGGGAACATGACGGTGTCATGTTTTACACACTTGGACAACGTCAAGGCTTAAAAATTGGAGGACTAGCTGGCGGTAGCGGAGAACCTTGGTATGTCGTGGCTAAAGATATCCCAAACAACCGTTTAATTGTCGGACAAGGGCATAACCATCCCCTTTTATTCAGTAGCGACTTATCAGCGCAACAACTACATTGGATATCCGGCGTGACACCACCCATTCCCTACGCCTGTCGCGCAAAAACACGCTACCGTCAAATGGATGAAGCTTGCGTGATAACCGAATTGGAGCAAGAGAGTTGTCAAGTCCATTTCACACAACCGCAACGAGCGGTGACACCAGGGCAATCCATTGTCTTTTATCAAGGTGAAGAATGTTTAGGAGGGGGCATCATATATCAATGATATGGAGCGTACTTCAAAATCGTGAAAATGATTTTGGTTATGAGAGAGAAATTTGAAATACGGCTCGCCTTTGAGTTGAGTGAATTTTGTGATTCATACCTTGAAAATGTGGGTGGATTTGATGATTCGTTCCTCATAGCAGCAAAAAGGTTTATTTAGCTTCTATTACATTTTATGTTCTTAATTAGCGACTCTTCAGCTCTATATCTGAATGACTTTTAAGGCGTTCTAAAGACTGTTGAGCAGAACGTAAAATTTTTCCGCGTGAAAAAATGAGTTGCAAACGCTTACCCCCTTTTTGTCGCCACAACACCGCGGAGCGAATCCCAGACAATAATAATGCTCTGATTTTATGAGCATTATTTTGATTTTCCAAAAAACGTCGCTCACCATTCACCTTAATACGATAATCCAAAGTGCTTAAAGTTTGTGTATACAAATAGGCCAACTGGGCAATGATATTAGGATCAGTCATCGCATACATTTCAGTTTGCTTAATAGCCTCCTCAATACCCCCCCTAATTTTTCCCAACATCCCATCATGCTTAGCCAGTTTTCGCTCCAAAAAAACCATGCCCAACATATAATGCATCACTTCCATATCTCGCTTAGTGCCAGCCCCTAATTGCCCACATAACACCTGTAAACCGGTTTTCAGGCCCGAAAGGCCGCCATAAACCGCCTCAGTGGAATCCGCATCAATGTTTAATAAGCTTGTAATACTGGCCTCAAACGGAGCAATATCTAACAAACCGTTTCGAGCGATCTGCCGCACCAAATCCGCACTTTGAAACATCCCAGCTAAGGCCAATGTACGATTTTCTATACTCATAATTATCAATTATCAATTATCAATAAAAAACGCTTTTCGCTAACGTAGAGACGCACTGCCGTGCGTCTATATTGACGGCCGTGCGTCTATATTGACAGCCGTGCGTCTATATATGACGGCCGTGCGTCTAGTCTAGTATGACGGCCGTGCGTCGAGATTGACGGCCGTGCGTCTATACTGTTGCAATCTATTAGTTTTAGAATTTGATTTTGAAGAAGTCGGGGGAATATGCTTTGCGCCCCTTTGCGTGAGAATTTTAATTAGGAATAATTATGGTGGTGGGATTTAAGAAAAACAATGAGAAAAAAAAATGTGCGCCTTTTTGAGACGCACACGTCAACAGGAGGGAGAAAAAAAAATGGTGGAGGCGGCGGGAATCAAACCCGCGTCCGCAAGTCCTCCGCCTTTGGTTCTACATGCTTAGCCATATCTTTAATTTAACCGCAAATCCGCCGATTGGCAGGACAAACTTACGGTGAGTCTGGTAAAGTTTAGCGGATCAAGCCCAGACATATGTCACCGCGATCTTGTGAGAGGTTGACCCCTGAAAGTTTGCTTTGACACAAACATGAGCGCACAAGCACGTACTCAGTCAGAGGCTAGCTGGCTTTAAGCAGCTAGGGCGTAAGCTTCGTCGTTGGCGACTATCTTAATTGTGCAGCTATATTTACGAGGTATTCTGCCCCTCGGCATGCTCCTCAGACTTTGTAACCCACGTCGAAATCATGTCACCCCCAAAAGGGTATTGGATTCGATTTTTGTTTTTTTAATCAACTGAGAACACATCAATAAGAAATAGTTCATCCGAAGCGAGCGCGTAATATATAACATTAAAAAAAATTTTGCAAGGGTTATAAACAAAAAATTAATTGTTAATTGTTAATTGTTAATTGTGTGTGTGTGTGTGTGTTAATCAGCGCAAATCATGACAATCAGCGATATCCGCAAAACACCTCCCCCTATTATGTTTACCAAAAGGTGTTAATTCGTTTATCCCAGTAATTAAGTACTGAACCACAAATAAACAGGTATTTTACCGCAAAGAGACGCGAAGCATCGCGTCTCTACAATTCGCGGTTTCGTAGAGACGCGATGCTTCGCGTCTCTAATTACAAATAAACATTGCTTCTATTA
>JAYQWI020000284.1:0-5439 GCA_035871815.2 Candidatus Parabeggiatoa communis | reverse complement strand
AGCCACATTACCCACCGGTGGAATAAAAGCTTTATCATTTTCTACCTCATCAATTTCCAATTGGATGCCCAAAAAATCCTTGACTAATGCAGTGAACAGGTTTGGGTGACTGAACGCCTTTTTGAAAATCACATCGTAACGTAAAGAGGCGACTTGTTTCATAGTTAATCTCTCCAAAATGGTTTCATTTATAAAGTTAAGGGTTAAGGGTTAATGGTTAATGATAAATCGAAACTTAGCATTCTATCTTTCAGTTTATCAAGTGATGTGCCTAAAGTCGGATTTCCAAGCATAATAATTTCCATGACACCTCGTTTGAATAAGTTTCGTTCTATACTGCGACGCTATTTTAGGGCAATGACAGTACGCCATCATTGGACGGGTTTTGATGATCCAAGTAATAACCTATTTATCGTATCTCCTGATTAAATAAATTTTGCAACGAAAATCGGGCCTTCAAGATTTGATTTCCGTTCAATATTTATCTTGATAAACAATGTGAACTCGCAATAATGCACTCTTACCAGTATTATTAATAATGAAATAAAAGCGTTAATGGGCGTAGTTCAGGTTAATGGTTAATGCTTAATTTTTAATTGTAAGCCGAAGATTAGCATTCTATCTATTTAAGACTTAAGTAAAATTTAAAGTGTGCCGTTTTGAATATCAAAAAATTAGCTTATTATGATATAGTTTTATAGAGAATCATGATGCTATTAATTATCAATTATCAATTATCAATTTAATTCTCAATCAAAATTATCAATGCTCAATTAATTTAAGCCAATAACAAATCCGTTTATTTAGCTTCGCTTGCGCTTGGCTGAACTGCGTGCCCTTCGGTTCGTTAAACTCCGTAACGAGCGAAGCGAGATCATCCGTTGTACTAATCAGTATAATCCGCTTTTTATAACCCAAAGGAGCCACAATGGCAGAATATACCGACATCGAGCCTCAAGAAACACAAGAATGGATTGAGGCGTTGGAAAGCGTCTTAGCCCAAGATGGGCCTGAACGTGCCCATTTTTTGTTGAATCAATTGATTGATAAAGCGCGTCGTTCTGGGGCGCATATCCCCCACAGTGCCAATACCGCTTATGTCAATACGATTCCCTACAATCAAGAGGAACCCACGCCTGGCGATTCTGAAATGGAATGGAAAATCCGCTCTCTTATTCGCTGGAATGCGATGGCAATGGTTGTACAGGCTAATCGCCAAAATGCCGAATTGGGGGGGCACATTGCAACCTTTGCTTCAATTGCAACCTTGTATGATGTTGGTTTTAATCACTTTTTTCGGGCTAAATCGGCCCATCATGGTGGGGATTTAGTTTATTTTCAAGGCCATTCTGCGCCTGGTATTTATGCCCGCGCTTTCTTGGAAGGGCGCATCACTGAAGAACAAATGCTCAATTTCCGGCAAGAAGTGGGCGGAAATGGTTTATCGTCTTATCCCCATCCCTGGTTAATGCCCGATTTTTGGCAATTTCCAACCGTTTCTATGGGTTTAGGCCCTATCATGGGGATTTATCAAGCCCGCTTTATGAAATATTTGCATGATCGCGGTATTGTGAATACGGCAGAACGTAAAGTCTGGATATTTGCAGGCGATGGTGAAATGGATGAGCCGGAAGCTTTAGGCGCGATTTCGCTGGCCGCGCGGGAAAAACTGGATAATCTGGTTTTTGTCGTCAATTGCAATTTACAACGTCTTGATGGGCCCGTGCGGGGTAACGGTAAGATTATTCAAGAATTAGAAGGCGATTTTCGCGGTGCCGGTTGGAATGTGATTAAAGTCATTTGGGGTTCCTATTGGGATCCCTTGTTTGCCATGGATACCAAAGGCTTGTTGCTGAAACGCATGGAAGAATGTGTTGATGGCGAGTATCAGAATTATAAAGCCAAGGGGGGAGCCTATACGCGGGAACATTTCTTTGGAAAATATCCAGAACTCAGGGCGATGGTTGCCAAGATGACGGATGAAGACATTTGGCGCTTAAATCGCGGTGGACATGATCCGCATAAGGTTTATGCGGCTTATGCCGCAGCCATGAAGCATAAAGGGCAACCGACTGTTATCATCGCGAAAAGCGTTAAAGGGTATGGCATGGGAACAGCTGGCGAAGGCCAGAATATTACCCATCAACTCAAGAAAATGGGTACGAATGATATCCGAAAATTTCGAGATCGTTTTAATTTGCCTATTTCCGATGAGCAATTGCCTGAAGTGCCTTTTTATAAGCCACCCGAAGACAGCCCTGAAATGAAATATCTGCATGAACGGCGGCAAGCCTTGGGCGGTTATTTGCCATCACGAAGCAAGACAGCTACCCCAATTGACGTGCCCGATATCAGTATTTTCGAGCCCCTGCTTAAAGGCAGTGGTGATCGCGAAATGTCAACCACGATGGCTTTTGTACGCCTACTCTCAACACTCACCCGCGACAAAAAGATGGGGAAACATGTTGTCCCCATCGTACCTGATGAAGCGCGAACGTTTGGCATGGAAGGCCTGTTTCGGCAACTGGGGATTTACTCCTCACAAGGGCAATTGTATGAACCACAAGATGCCGATCAAGTGATGTATTACCGTGAAGATAAAAAAGGTCAAATCATTGAAGAAGGCATTAACGAAGCGGGTGCCATGTCTTCATGGATAGCCGCCGCGACAGCTTATAGCAATCACGGTGTCAATATGGTACCGTTTTATATTTTCTACTCCATGTTTGGCTTCCAACGTATCGGTGATTTAGCTTGGGCAGCTGGTGATTTACGCGCTCGTGGCTTTTTAATCGGCGGCACGGCGGGACGCACTACGCTTTCTGGAGAAGGCCTGCAACATCAAGATGGACATGGTGTCATGTTAGCGTCTAACATTCCAAATTGCGTGGTTTACGATCCCACTTTTGCCTACGAAATGGCCGTTATTATCCATGACGGCTTGCGCCGCATGTATAAAGTTCAAGAAAATGTCTTCTACTACATCACGGCGATGAATGAGAACTACACACACCCCGCCATGCCAGAAGGGGTAGAAGAAGGCATTCTCAAAGGCATGTATTTATTCAAAGAAAGCGCAATACCCGGCCCGAAAGTACAATTGTTGGGCAGTGGTGCGATTTTACGCGAAGTGATTGCTGCCAGTGTTTTACTCGCTCAAGACTTTGGCGTATCGGCTAATATTTGGAGTGTCACCAGTTTCACCGAATTACATCGTCAAGGTGTAGACGTTCAACGTTGGAACATGTTACACCCAGAAGAGCCCGCACGCAAATGCTATGTGAAAGAATCTCTCAAAGACTGCAAAGGCCCCGTGGTAGCCGCTACCGACTATGTGAAAAGTTATCCGAATCAAATTCGCCTTTGCATACCTCATCCTCATTATTACGTGTTGGGTACTGACGGCTTTGGGCGCAGTGATTCGCGCAAGCAATTGCGTAAATTTTTTGAAGTGGATCGTTACTACATTACCGTAGCCGCCCTCAAAGGCTTGGCCAATATGGGCGAAATACCGGCCAGTAAAGTAACGGAAGCCCTCCGAAAATACGACATTGATTCTGAAACACCTAATCCAATCACAGTCTAAGGAGGGACACAACATGGCAGTTAAAGAGATAAGCGTTCCAGATATTGGCGATTTCAATGAAGTCCCGATTCTTGAAATATTAGTCAGCAATGGCGACACCGTTGAAAAAGAGCAATCGTTGATTATCTTGGAAAGCGACAAGGCATCAATGGAAATTCCAGCTTCTCATGCGGGTATTGTTCAAGCGATTCATCTGAATGTGGGTGATAAAGTCTCCAACGGCACCGTCATTTTAACGATAGAAGTCACGGAAGGTGAGACGGCTCAAGCACCCACGCCATCTGAACCCACAGCGTCTGTTCAACCGGTACCCAAACCACCTGTCCCTGTGAATCTAGCAGCGGCCAGTTCGCCAACAGCCTCAGTCATGGATGACATGAGAAGGCCTAAGAATTTACCGCTTTCGCCTGTAGAACCGGTTAAACTACAAGGCTATGAAAAGCCTTATGCCGGCCCAGCGGTGAGACATTTGGCACGAGAACTGGGTGTCGATTTACTCCAAGTCAAAGGCAGTGGACGCAATAGCCGGATTTTAAAAGACGATGTACAAGGCTTTGTTAAACAAGTGATGACAGAAGGCGTTGCTCCCAGCATGGCATTCACGGGCAGCGGTACGGGCATACCCGACATTCCAGAAATTGACTTTAGCCAATTCGGAGACATTGAAACGCGCCCCTTGAGTCGCATCAAAAAACTGTCCGGGGCGCATTTACACCGCAGTTGGCTGAATATTCCCCATGTCACTCAATTTGACGAAGCGGATATCAGCGAACTGGAAACCTTTCGCAAGGATTTAGCGGTAGAAGCACAAAAGCGCAATGTCAAAATCACTTTACTCACCTTTTTGCTCAAAGCCAGTGCCGCAGCATTAAGAGAATTTTCTGATTTTAATGCCTCGCTAGATAGCAGCAAAGAGAACCTGATTGTCAAAAAATATTGTCACATTGGTATCGCCGTGGAAACCAAAAACGGCTTAGTGGTGCCCGTGATAAGAGACGTGGATAAAAAAGGCCTGTTTGAAATCGCCGCCAACTTAGGCGAATTGAGTCAAAAAGCGCGAGAAGGCAAACTGTCATCGAATGAAATGCAAGGCGGTTGCTTCACCATCACCAGCTTAGGAGGCATAGGGGGCACCGCCTTTACGCCCGTGATCAATGCGCCCGAAGTCGCCATTTTGGGTGTCTCGCGTTCCAAAATGCAGCCCGTCTATCAAGCGGGTGAATTTGTACCGCGTTTAATGCTACCCCTCTCACTGTCTTACGATCATCGTGTCATTGACGGTGCCGCAGCGGCGCGGTTTACGCAATATTTGAGTTTTATTTTGTCTGATGTCAGACGTTTGTTATTGTAATTTTTCATTTCAAGGGGCAAGCACAAGGGTTTGCCCCTATGGAATAGCATATCATTTAATTTGTTTGGGGCAACCAGATTGCCCCTATGTCAATACAAAATTTGTCCTTTGAAGCCAACAGCTAAAGTTGGCTGAGTGGTCTCTGGATTGAGGAGAAGGCAGAATATATACGTCCCGATTTTGAGCGGGCACGTTTTCGTAGAGACGCGATGCCTCGCGTCTCATGCTAGGGCAAGCCTCGAAACAGAGACGCGAAGCATCGATACGTCCCGATTTTGAGCTGGCACGTTTTCGTAGAGACGCGATGCTTCGCGTCTCATGCTAGGGCAAGCCTCGAAACAGAGACGCGAGGCATCGCGTCTCTACAATGGAAACAATCCCTTATAAGTACTTTTGACAAACTGATAGGTGGTAAGCAGTTCCACGCAAAAGTTTTTGCGTGGAAGCGAAGCTAAATCGGTTGTAGGGTGGGCAAGGTGTTTAAATTCCTGTATTATTAATA
>JAYQWI020000283.1:0-3980 GCA_035871815.2 Candidatus Parabeggiatoa communis | reverse complement strand
CAAAATAATTTGGACAGTTCTATATGTTCATAAAAATCATATCCAAAAGGGCGAACCTGCGTGTTCGCCCCCTCACTTGCGTGTTCGCCCCCTCAAAATCTATAAAACGGGAAATTATTTCGTGATCATTCCTAACTTTCATAAGTTTATCTAACCGCTTGATATTACAGTATTTTGTATTAACCCTTAAGTTAAGCAATCACCTTTTTTTATTTCACGCTTCGCGCAAAGACGCATTGAATTGATTTTAATGTGCCTTTGCACCTTTACGCCTTTGCGTGAAAAATAACTTAATCATTTTGTGGTACATAAAACATGTCAACCCTATACGACGCTTTCATCTCATACTCACGCAAAGATAGCAAATCCTTTGCTACCCAACTCCACGACAAATTTGTTGAAAACGATTTTGATATTTGGCTTGATCTCAAGGACATGCCACCGGCTAGCGCATTTCAAGAGGAAATTAATGAGGCGATAGAAAACGCTGATAATTTCATTTTTATCATCACGCCGGGTTCAGTCACTTCTAAAATTTGTCGCAAAGAAATTGATTTAGCTGTTGAACTCAACAAGCGTATTATTCCATTGATGTATATTAATACGATGAAGTGTGAAGAGTGCAAAGGAAAAATGCACCCGATGATCAAAACACTTGATCAAATCTTTTTTGGAAAAAAACAACTCGAAAATGGCGAAATTCGTTTTGAGGACAAATTTGAGGATGTACTCAAGGCTTTAAATCGCCAATGGGAATACGTCGAACAACACAAGCGCATTTTAGTCAATGCCTTTAAATGGCAACGACATCAAAAACCAACCCACTATTTGTTAATTGGCGAAGAGCGTGTTCAAGCCGAAACTTGGCTCAAACACCCTTTTGTTCAGGAATTACCCCCTTGCGAACCCACCGATTTACACTGTGAATATATTTGCGAAAGTACTGTCAATGCCAATAATCTGATGACGCAAGTCTTTATCTGCTATGCCATTGAAGATAAAGCGTTTATGCTCAAATTGCAGCAAAAGCTGATGCGCCACCATATCACGGTTTGGAAGGGTAAAGCGGATGAGCAAACACGGGGGGATTTTCAACAAAAAGTCCAGGGATACATCGAAAAAGCGGATAATGTTATCTATTTGATTTCGCCCAATTCCCTGCATTCTGAGATTGGCACACAACAATTAGATTATGCGATTGCTTTGAATAAACGTGTGATAGCCTTGGAAATTGAAAACGCGCCTGGTGGGGAAGGGCGCAATTTCAAATACGATAGCTATTTTGAGTTCACTCAATGGGATCAACTCATCCGTGCATTGCACGAAGACGCGGCGTATTACGCACAACACAAACTTTTATTAGTCAAAGCCCTGAAATGGCAATGGCACGGGCAAAAAGAGACGATGTTATTGCGGGGCCATAATTTGGAGCATTTTGCCACTTGGCTGCAAAATGCTGAAGATCGTGAAGATCATCCGCCTTTAAAACAGCAAATTGAGTTTGTGGTTGAAAGCCAAAAACAACCGCCAGTCGCGGCCCTTGATGTCTTTATTTCTTATTCCCAAGCTGATGCCGATTTGGCTCGCCGACTGAATGAGACTTTACAACAACGTGATAAAACGACTTGGTTTGATCAGGAAACGATTCTGATGGGAGTCAATTTTGAACAAGAAATTTATCAGGGTATTGCCAAAGCGGATAATTTTCTGTTTATTCTGTCACCCAAAGCCATCAATTCGCCTTATTGTGCCAACGAAGTCGAGTATGCGGCCAAACTGAATAAACGCATCATTACGGTTTTACATCGCCCGATAGATGAGACAAGCTTGATGCCCATTTTAAAAAGCGTTCAGTGGATTGATTTTAACCGTTATGAAGGGAGTTTTATTACTAATTTCGCTGACTTATTGAGGACTTTAAACATTGATAGAGCGTATGTCCGTAGCCATACCGAATGGATGCTTGAAGCCTTGAAATGGTCGAATCATAATCGAAGCCGAGCCTATCTATTGCGAGACGAAGTCTTGATGACAGCTAAAGCTTGGCTGGCACAAGCCCAAGACAAGCAACCGGCTCCTGATTCTTTAGTGAAAGAATTGATTCGCGAAAGCGAGAAAGCACACAAAGCTTTAAAAAAAGGCAAATTACGATATTGGTTAGTTAATAGCATTATAATTATCATTCATGTGCTTATTTCGAGGAGGTATATAAAAAAAGAAGCGGCTTCTGATATCAAGGATTACACAGCTTGCTTCAATCGTGGCAATGCGCTTGATGATTTAGGCCGTTATGAAGAGGCAATAGCCAGTTATGACAAAGCTTTGCAATTCAAAAAGGATTATCACATTTCTTGGTACAATCGTGGCAATGCGCTTAGGAAATTAGGCCGTCATGAAGACGCAATAGCCAGTTATGACAAAGCTTTGCGATTCAAACCGGATTATCACGAAGCTTGGAACAATCGTGGCAATGCGCTTGCTAAGTTAGGCCGTTATGAAGACGCAATAGTCAGTTATGACAAAGCCTTGCAATTCAAAGCGGATAAACACGAAGCTTGGAACAATCGTGCCCTTGCGCTTGCTGATTTAGGGCGTTATGAAGACGCAATAGCCAGTTATGACAAAGCCTTGCAATTGAAACCGGATGATCACGAAGCTTGGTACAATCGTGGCTTTGCGCTTGCTGATTTAGGGCGTTATGAAGACGCAATAGCCAGTTATGACAAAGCCTTGCAATTCAAACCCGATTTTCACGATGCTTGGTACAATCGTGGCAGTGTGCTTTACAAATTAGGCCGTTATGAAGACGCAATAGCCAGTTATGACAAAGCCTTGCAATACAAGCCTAATGAAGCGTTATATTTTGAAAATCGTCAATTGGCATTAGATGAGTTAAACAACTCATCAAAGTAGCTTAATTGGATGATGATGTTCTATGATGACTATGGTTTTTCCTGATTCTGATGAACAAGGATTTTTTACAAGGGGTGGCTTATTCGCATTTGTTGATAGAACGCTGATGGCCGACTGATTGTCATGATTTACGCTGATTAATTAGTTGGCAAGCGGGCGGTTAGATTAGAGGAATGATTTCCACAAAAGACTATTAACTGACTGAGATCAATTATCATGAAATCATTATATTTGCTCTGGCAGGAACCCCAAACCCAATCTTGGTTGCCTGTGGGTAAGTTAACTTATAATAGCGAGAAACAAGTCTATCAATTTACTTATACGAAAGGGGCAGAAAAATCACCACGCTTTATACCCTTTGGTAGAATGAAAAATTTGCACAAACCGTATTTTTCGTTTGAGCTATTTCCTTTGTTTGCTAATCGTTTATTACAAAAGTCGCGCCCTGAATATCCCGCTTATTTACAATGGTTAAATGTCTCAGAAAAAGAACAAGATAATCAGATTTTGTTATTAGCCCGTTCTGGGGGTAGACGTGCCACTGATTTATTAGAGGTATTGCCTTATCCTGAGCGTAATGTAGATGGGGATTATGAATTTTATTTTTTTAGTCGTGAATGGCATCTTATGCCAAAAGAAAGTCTTGAAAAGATTCCTTTTATTGCTTTAGGTGAACCCTTGCACTTAGTACCCAATTTTCAGAATCAAACTGATGCTTGCGCGATTGCCTTAGAAACGGGCGATTTGGTGGGTTATTGCCCGCCTTATCTGGCTAAACATTTTTGGCAATTGAGGCCTAAAATGAATTGGAGCCATTTAACCGTTGTGAAGGTTAATCTGGAATCCCCTTCAGCGTTTAGGTTATTATGTCGGTGGGTATTTAATTTACCAGAAAGTTGCCAATTGTTTGTGGCTGAAGATTTTCATGAGTTGGCTTTGATATGAAGATTTTGGGTTGTGCTGCTATTAAGGTAATGATAGTTTAAGATTAGATAGAACGCTGATTGTGCTGATTGTCATGATTTACGCTGATTAATCAGGATGGGGGGCAAGCGTTTGGTTCGATT
>JAYQWI020000282.1:0-2545 GCA_035871815.2 Candidatus Parabeggiatoa communis | reverse complement strand
AGTGAGCTTGCGAACTCCAACATCAAAATAAAAATGTTGGACTTCGTTCCTCAGTCCAACCTACGATCTATATTGTAAAAAGTATGAAAAAAAAGAAAAAGGGCCAAGAAGAAAAAGGGGCCAAGCTAGAATTATTTTGCCAGCCCCAAACATCATAACGGCCATTCTCCTTGATTGAAGTTCTCTTCAGATTTGTCATCTTTTTGCTTTTTGGACTTCTCCCTCTTGGTTTCGGTTCGCGCCGAAGCCTCACCATAGCTTCTATCTCGGTATAAAAACATGAATTGCCCAAAAGTTGGTTTTGGGTGTGCCTGCCTGATGTCATTGATGACATCAAAATCAAGTTCAGATTGAAATAAACATCGGTAGGCTGCTTGCCGAGATTTTGAATCTTTGCCAAGAAATATAGACGTTCAGAAAAATAGGGGGGCAAAACCTGCCAGGTTTTAAAAACTTGGCCGGTTTGAGCGAGAAATGGGTACAATACCAGCAAGCGTAGCATGGGTTAATGTAGAATGTAGGGTGGGTTTAACGGAGCCTGCGACGATCAACCCACCATCTCTCTAAGAAGTCATGAATTAGGTCTAATTATCGTCGTGTTTATGTTAAATGTGGGTATTTTTTGACAGTTATTCTTGCTAATCGGAATAACCGTTTTTTAATTGGGTGCGGCCCTTTTAGATTAACGCCCTTATTTTTGACAAAAGCTTAGGACTTTCCTCGTTTAGCTTTGAGCCCAGTATTTACCGAGGGCCTGAATTCAAAAGATCCGCACCCTTTTTAATTGACTAGAAAGCGATAAAGATATGAATACACAAACAATATCTATAAACTTCCCGGCTGATATTCTTCTGGCATTGAATGAAACAGAAAATGAACTAAAGCAACGAATTAAGATTGCATTAGCTATTCAGCTTTATAAATTACAGAAGCTTACTATTGGAAAAGCGGCACAGATATCAGGACTTCCAAGGTTACAATTTGAAACGATTTTGTCAGAAAATGAAGTTCCAATATCAAACTTAACCATAGGTGATGTAATTGATGACATCGAAAAGCTTAAATAATCAGAAAAATGGACTGGTTATTGCCGATTCCGGCGCAATATTTTCATTAGCTATTATTGATCAACTTGATATATTAAATTTGTTATTTGGTCACATAAGAATTCCTCTTGCTGTTTGGAAAGAGATAACACTAGATAAAACAACAGACCACTATCCAAGAATTTCTAAATTTTTCAACGACAAAACGCAACAGATCAAAGGTTTTAACAATTTATCTTTTGTGATGGATTATGGCGAATCAGAATGTGTAATCTTATACAAAGAATTAAATGCTGATTTTTTGTTAATTGATGACAGAAAAGCTCGAAAGATTGCTGAAAACTTTGGAATAAACTGTATTGGAACAATTGGAGTATTATCAGTTGCAAGAGATAAAAACATCATTTCAGAACTAAAACCACTATTTGAAGCTTTATTGAAAAATAAGCGGTTTTATTCAATTGAATTGTTGAACACTATTTTAGCAAAGTACAAAGAAGGAAAGATAAAGCAAGCGTAGCATCGGTTGCAAAAAATAGAAAAAATAGGGGACAGACCACATTTTATGTTGATATAATTCATAAGCAGTTATAATTCGTTATTCTTATACTAATGTCTCGTCGTTCTCGTTTAAAACTTGATGGAATTTCAATACATATCATTCAACGTGGTAATAATCGAAATGCCTGTTTCTATGCGGATGAAGATGACCCGTTTTACCTTGACTCTCTTGAGGCATATTGCCATGACGAAGAAGTTAAAGTACATGCTTATGTCTTGATGACCAACCACGTTCATTTATTGGTCACACCAACCGATGGAAATGGCCCATCACGGGTAATGAAGCGACTAGGACAACATTATGTGCAATACATAAAGGGTCGATTTTTCCACGGAAAAACACTTCAAGACACTTCAATATTCCGTGCATTGAAGTGTCATTCCAAAGCTTTTAATCATCCCAATTCTGTAATGAACAATTACCCAATTCACACTGTTTGAATACCTCCATTGGTTTGTAGGGACTACCAAAGCTTGATACGGTTAAAAAGGATATATTAAAATCAGCGTTTTACATTTCACGCGCAAAAAACGTGAGTTTTATATCACGCAAAGCCGCTAAGACGCTAAGGATGCTGGGCAAGCGGGCTATTCGCTTTTGGGTTGATCTTGAGTTTATTGCCGACAGCGATCCCACCCACCCTACGAAATCCCTTAAATCTCTTCGTCAATTTAAAGCAATAGGGTTTTGTAATTAGGGTAAAATATTGTTTGTATGATTTGACCTCAAAAATTTTTTCAAATAAGTCGAAGGGTTTTTATGAGAGAATATGCCGTGATGTTGAATGAAAATGAGTTTAAACTCTTTCAATTAATTCAAAGCGTTAATGCTTATCCCGATATCAAAAACGATTTGATTGAGGCGCTTATGAGACAAGTCCAACAGGCTTATCAATTGAGTTCTCATAAACAAACTCAAAAATGGTTACAGGTTGGGG
>JAYQWI020000281.1:0-1811 GCA_035871815.2 Candidatus Parabeggiatoa communis | reverse complement strand
CGTTTTGCGATAGGCCGGTATGAAGTGACTCACGCTGAATTTGTGCATTTTTTGAACACCGTGAAGCGTCGCGGGCCTGAAGGTGAACCTTGGTTTTCGACGAAAGCCGAATCTTTTTGGGGGTCTAGTCATATCATGGGTTCAACAGGAAACTTTACCGTAGAAGCGGGTTATGAAACTCATCCGGTTACTCAGGTTTCTTGGTATGGTGCAACAGCCTACCTTAACTGGTTAACGGAACAAACGAGCAGGGCATATCGTTTACCAACGGAGGCAGAATGGGAATATGCGGCTCGTGCGGGAACAGAAACCAAGTATTGGTGGGGGAATGACTTCGGAAAAAACCGTGCGAATTGTGGGTCTGGTTGGTCTGGTGAGACTGCCCCAGTCGGTTCTTTTGAAGCGAATCCCTTTGGTTTATATGACACCGTAGGCAACGTTTGGGAATGGTGTGCCGATCCATGGCATTCAAATTATGAAAATGCACCGACTGATGGCCGTATTTGGGAAAAACCGGGTGAAAATAGACGACTGCTCCGTGGCGGCTCGTTCCTCGGCAACCCGTTGAGCTGTCGTGCTGCCGGTCGTTTCGGGGTCACATCGGGCTACCACAACAGGAACTGCGGTTTCCGTGGCTGCGCGGACTTAGCACTCTAACCTATTGATTTTTAGCTCTTTACACTCGATTTTTTCCTCTTTTATACTTTTGAAAGTGTGTGCTAAAGTGCTATTGATTAAGGTTAGGTGTTAGGCGCGGGCCACGATTTAGCTTGTTCTACATTTCTATCAAAAAAATAAACGCGCTTTGGCGCTAAAGGCGCTAAAGGCGCTAAAGGATGCTTTCGATGCTTTATGAAAATATGATCTCTTGCGTCTCTTGCGTCTTTTGCGTCTCTTGCGTTATTTTTTGAGTTTCAAAAACAGATAATGTTCTCTAAATTGTAATTGTAGTTAAACACGATGACATCAACACACCATGAAACACAAACTTAAACAACTCATCACTTTAATGGGTACGGCCCTACTTGGCCATCAGCCAACGATGGCCACTCCCCCATTAGAACC
The DNA here is from genome assembly GCA_035871815.2 of Candidatus Parabeggiatoa communis. Taxonomy (GTDB): domain Bacteria; phylum Pseudomonadota; class Gammaproteobacteria; order Beggiatoales; family Beggiatoaceae; genus Parabeggiatoa; species Parabeggiatoa communis. The sequence goes on along the minus strand of JAYQWI020000281.1, from coordinate 746 downwards.
GCCGTCTCCAGAAAGCGTTCATCAGGGAGGCAATGATTCGTTTCTCAGTAAACTGGACACCCCTACCAACCAAACTCGTGCGAAAAGAGAGCCTAGCCGCTTAAGTTTCTCCAAGGAAAACTACGATGTTTACGAGGAGATGGGTATTATCAACATTCGAGTTGAACGTAGCAATTGTGATTCTAACAGTCCCGCTATTGCTGTCAAGTATGCCAGCCACAATGGCAGTGCGATTGCACAAGAAGATTATCAGACTGTAGAGGGTACCTTAACTTGGGGGAAGGGAGAGTGTTATTATAAAGCGTTTAATGTACCTATCACGGATGACAGGCTTAAAGAGGGTAACGAAACCCTTCATCTCAAACTCAGTGAACCGACTGGCGAGGTAGAACTCGCCCAAAATGATGCGGTACTCAGGATTCTTGACAACGAGAGCAGTGTAATTGGTTTTTCTCAAGCGAACTACCTTGTCAATGAGGCTGATGAAATCGCAACAATTACGGTTGAGCGTACTGACTGAATTGATGGCCTTTTTTTACCAGCTTCTGTATTATATCGATTGGGTCATAGCTCAAATGCATCAGGAAAACTCAATTGGTCCGACCATTGTGGGCGAAAAAGTTTTCAAATACCGATTTTCGATGATTCAAAAGTTGACTCTGATGAAACGCGTCATTTGGAACTTTATAATCCCTATGGAACAACGCTCAATCACAGTGATGCCATTCTGACAATTATTGACGATG
>JAYQWI020000280.1:0-3024 GCA_035871815.2 Candidatus Parabeggiatoa communis | reverse complement strand
AGTTAGTAGGGCAATTGGAAGAACTGACTAAGCAACGAACCGAAGCTCAAAAAGAGTATGATGCCAAACGGGGTTCGTATACTGAACAGGATGTGACTGACACATTAGCCAATTATGAGCAAGGGATAGATGATAGCCTTATCAAGAGATTGAATAAAGAAGTTATCAACGCAGAAAAAGTTGAAACCTCAGCCAACGATGCAAAAACGAGAACCAAGCGCGAAGTTGATGAATTCAACGCCAAAGGTGTACCTCAAAAACCCGAGGAACTCACTTCTTATGAATCATTATAAAATTGTAGTGATACACGTTGCCAATGGGATAAGCAACTTGAGGAGGCACAGCAAACAGAAAAAATGACAAAGGCATCAATTGCCACTACGGAAGCAAAACGGAATAAAATCAGTGAAAATATTGCCTCGTTGAAAACAGCCGTCAAAGCGGCAAAAGAAGAATTTCCTGATGAATCACTTTGGGACACTTACAATCCCTTTGATTCTGCTGAAGAAGCCGAAAAAGAATGGGGCAATATTGGCAAACAGACTAACCAGTTAGATAAGCAACTCATTGATGCTAAAGGTAAAGTCACTCATTTGCAGAATGCAATCACCAAGATACTCAATGATGACACTTATAGAGAGGTCACGCCAGTATTACGTTCCCGCCTTTTGGACATGCAGGAAAATTACTACCAAAACGTGGCTGAGAATATCAATGATTTGACGAATCGAATTGAAGCACTCAAGCACTCCCTAGACAGAGCAGAGAAGGGACGTACTGAACTTGTTGGTTTCTTTAAAAGCTTAGTCGAGTCACCGATTCGACAACTGAAAGGCTTAAACACCGCTTCTAAGTGCCCACCCAATTCAGGGATTTGGAAGGCATGGAGTGGCCATCCTTTTATTGAGGTTAAGATCAACCCTAAAGTGCTGAAGACAGATTATCTTCAGCAGATGTTAGAAGAATACCTGCATCATCTGGTTAACAACAAAAAAGGAATAACAGAAAATCCAATATTGCTCATCCAACATGGCGTTCACAAAGTACTACAGAATAACATCTCTATTCATATCTTTAAGCCATCCGACACCCCCACTTTGGAGCGAACTTCTATTGTTGATGTCGGTAAATTTTCGGGTGGTGAAAAACTCACTGCCACTATCATGATTTACTGCGGTATAGTACGACTCATCGGTTTTCAATACAGTCAAAATCGAAATCCTTCTAACATCTTGTTGCTTGATAATCCGCTTGGAAAATGTAACTATATTCCTTTTGTGCAAATGCAACGAGAAATGGCAAAATTAACGAATATCCAATTAATCTATGCTACTGGTATTCAGGAAAAAGAATCATTGGGCGAATTTCCCCGCATTGTGACATTACAAAACCAGCATAAAAATCAGAAAACGGGTGATCGTTATGTGAAAGAATTAGAACCCGCTGACATTGAAACAGTCGATGCTCAATTCCAAGAACCGGTTGAAACAGAAAATGAAAGTACCTAAAACGGTCATTGATCGCTTTGAGCAAGCATTACCGTTGGATAAACATCGTATTCTTATAGAATGCTTATGGGATGCGATGGCAAAAGCATTGCCTGAACAAATTGCCGGAGATTCACGACAAACCCTACAGGCTTTAATTGCGGGTATTGAATTACGTGGGTTTAGCCTACCAAAGAGCAAAAATGCCTATGATCAGACAGCAAAACCGCCTTTGCCAAAGTGGATTCAACGATCTGAAACCGCCAATAATCATAAACAGTCTACTTTTGATCCCAAGACTTATCTTTGGGCAAGAGAACTGACTTTTTTGGCTGAAGGCCGACGTTTACCTCATTACCAACACGGGTTGATGGTAGATAACTGGTTAAAATCAGGGGAACGTAACGCGCCTATTGTACCGGTACGGGAAAGATCGTTTGAAATCTTTAATGACGAAAAATTATTAGATGATTTTTCAACAACTCAAGCATTCAAACAAGGGAAAATTGAGCTATCAGTATTACGTTGTGTCATAACCCCAGAACCATTGGCTTGGGAAAAAGGCCCATCAGGTTCAGAGTCGAAACCGTGTTTAGTCATAGAAAACAGTGCGACTTGGCGGACTTTATCTTTATGGAACCGCGACAACCGTGCCTATTCATCCGTTGTGTATGGCGGGGGCAACAAATTCTCACAAACTTGGCAGGGTTTAGAATGGGTACGAGAAGTCGCACCCTTTGATGTCATTCACTACTTTGGGGATGTCGATTATGACGGGCTAATGATTCCATTTCGGGCAGCCCGTCGAATCAGTGAATCTCTGGACATACCCTTAATTTTGGATATTGAACTCTACCAAATTCTCCGACGTACCATTCCCAAAAAACGTTGGTGTAAGAATAAAGGTTCGCAACGAACGATAAATGATGAACTGTTAAATTGGCTTCCTAATAATCTTAGAGATTGGCTTGTAGAAGTGATTGCAAGCCATTTTCGTATTCCCCAAGAAGGACTTCAACGTAAAGATATAACGAACAAAATGGCTTTTAACTTAAGCTGAGACGCTTTAATTAATTGGAACAAGTTATCAGCAGTGGTATAGCAAAAAGACTCTCCGATATCAACGGGCAGCACTTGCTGCCTTCTATCGTGCTATTTATAGCAATTCCCGTCTTGGATTAAATACAGGGCAAACACGCAGTTTGCCCCTACAAATTATGTACTTTACGCAACAGAAAAATGCTATAATATTGGCTAAAATACCCGGTTTTATAGGCTACTCTATGCACATAAACCTTAGGCTTAAAAAGTGATGTGCATAGAGTAGGTTTGATAGCTGGTTCTTGTTGTTCGCTTTTAGAAATAATCGTTTGCTTTTGAGATAATCGCTTTTCGTTATCTAATCAAATTAACCTCAATAAACCAATTTATTATGCCAATACCAACTGAAACTTCAAAAGTTAGAATTGATAAATGGCTTTGGGCTGCTCGTTTTTTCAAAACCCGTAGTTTAGCAACAGAAGCCGTGGGGGGGGGG
>JAYQWI020000279.1:0-2489 GCA_035871815.2 Candidatus Parabeggiatoa communis | reverse complement strand
TTATCAGTTATCAGTTATCAGTTATCAGTTATCAGTTATCAGTTATCAGTTATCAGTTATCAGTTAGAGTGGATAACGCTTTGCTTGTAACAAACTGTCGGCTCACGCAGAGCCGCAGAGCCGCAGAGAATGAGAGAAATTAAACAAACCGGCTTGAATTGCCTTTTTGGATAATTATTTTTTTGGAACTTTCTTAAATAACAAACTTTTGTACGACACCTATTAGTTGTTCAAGCGTTTTGAGGCCTTTTAAAGTCCCGGCTTGACTATAATTGATAAGCTTGGTTTCCCCAGCTTCGCTCTTATCTATGGTAGCGATACAACACACATTGCCACTTTCACCGGTATTGATATTGACATCGGTACGGTGTCCGCTGTCATCAGCTAGACTGAGTTTAACATCACTGTCTTTGAAGCGGGCCGCTTGCCCTGTTTGCACCATCCCGTAGTCCCAGCAAAATATCCACACGTAGTTCATGTCATCTAAGCGGTTAATACGCATGGTTTCTTCGTTCTCGCCGCCTTTATCGCCTACGCCTTCGTCCCCACTGAGGGCCATGTAAGGAAATTTATTGAGTTGACCTTTATCGCCAAAATAAACTAATCCTTGTTTACCTTGTTTGGTTTCGTAGATCGCGGCTAAGTCAAAATCGGCCGCGGTGGTCCATTTCATACTGACAATCAACGGTTTGCTAACATCAATTGAGGTTTCTTCACCTTTTTGTTTGAGTTCCATTATTAATACTCCTTGACTGATGAGATGAGTCGAAAAAATCAATTTTAAATAATAAGTCTTTTTTACGACATCAACCTATAAGGCATGGGGCTTGCTACCACCATGCTAAAAGAGCAAAACCCTTACGAGTTTAACTCGCATTAATGTTTTAGTTTTTTATTATACGCTAATTTTTTATCTTTTTGCTCTCTTTATGTCGTAGTAGGGGCCAACCTACGTGTCTGCCCAGCCCAGAAATTCAAAAGGGCGATAAAGGTTCGCCCCATGGGGGCAATGTAGGGCCTGCCCTTGCGTGTTCGCCCTAGAGGAAAAGATACTTTATAATAAAAAATAATTAAAAATAAGTGACTACAAAAAAATCAGTTGTGCCCTATATGAATCATTTCTAATTTTAGAATTTTTTTAAATATTAATAAATTGTCATAAAAAAATTAACAAATTGTCATAAATTGTCTTATGAATTTTTACGGGTCGCTATGGCTAAAAAAAGTTTTGTAGAAAACGGAATCCTGAGTTTTGTTAAGGTTTAAAATGTTTGAGGTGCAAAGTAATGTTACATAAATATTTTTTGGTAGCCGTCGTATTTGTACTCGGTAGTCTGTCTTCTGTTGTGGGATTTTTTACAGTACAGGATATGGAGCAATCGCATCGGGTACATCAATTTAAAGAAGCGGCACAAGAGCATGTTTGGGCAGTGCGGGAAACTCTTCAAAAGACTTTTCAAGTGTTATATGCGACAGCAGCCTTTTATGAGGCTTCCAATAATCAGATCACGCAATCCGCTTTTCGCACTTTTGCGACACCTTGTTTATCACGTAATACTTATATCCTCGCGCTGAATTGGGTACCTCGCATTGTTCATGGTGAGCGTGCTGACTTTGAAACGGCAGCGCGAATGGCTGAACCTCAGTTTAGATTGACTGAGCGAAACCGTGAAAATAAAATAGTGATGGCTTCTCAACGTGAGGAATATTATCCTATTTATTATGATGCTGCCCTAAATAACAGTGAAAAGCAGCTCGGTTTTGACTTAGCTTCAGATTCTGCCCTATTGCTGGCATTGAATCAGGCCCGTGATACGGGCACTTTGCAAGCCACTTTCCCTATTAATCGCTTTCAGGATAATCGCCAACAAGATAAGATTTATCTCATCTATCCGATTTATCATAAGCCATTAACTCTAAAAAACACCTTAAAATGGCGACGAGAACACTTACAAGGTTTTATCGTAGCGGTATCAAGTATCAAAAAATTGGTAGAGAAAGCGGTTAAATATATTACACCCAGGGGTATCGATATCCAATTACAAGATGAATCGGCTATTTTGCCTAAAGTGTTATACATTTCTCAGTCACACGCTTCATTTTTCAAGTTGTTCTCCAACAGAACAGAGGCGCGAAGTTTGGAGGCTAATCAAAAACCCAAAGAGGAGATTTTGCTCTTCAAGAAAACTTTTGAAGTGGCAGGGCGAACTTGGGCTATTCTCTGTCTCCCCTCTTTAAATTATCCTGTTACCCCAAAACCTTGGCTACGGCCTTTGATTATTTTATTGGCTGGCCTACTGTTCACAATTCTTGTTGTATTTTATTTAATTAAATCAATTCGATATGAAAGTTTTGTCCAAGAGGTGATTATTGAACGCCAGCGCGTGGAAAGAGCACTTCGCTTGGCTGAGGCGGATTTGACAGAATATAGTAATACCTTAGAAAGTCAAGTTGTCAAACGAACCCAAGAATTAGCACAAAAAAATACG
>JAYQWI020000278.1:0-1987 GCA_035871815.2 Candidatus Parabeggiatoa communis | reverse complement strand
ATTTTTACAGAAATATTTTTGTGACCGGATATGATTTCTTCCAGACTTGCGACACCAGATTTCAACAGGTAAGTATGAGTTCGATAGGAAACTAAACCTGAACCAACTTGTTTAGCAATAACACTCACCGTCTCAGTGCTAACCATCAAAAAACTGATCCGTAAATCGCCAAATTGAGGCTTAGCCGGTTCTTGTCCTACATAGTAATTGCCGTTGTAGAAATGCAATTTACCAAATTTACCGCCCAATTGGATACTGAGATTGTCCGGTATCTGTTCAAATAATTCTAATGTCATGGGTAGCTGAGAATAGGGCATCTTATCCACAAGGTCCGAAGATAACGTAAATGCACCCATCTTATCCACAAGGTCCGAAGATAACGTAAATGCACCCAATTTAAATGCACCCAATTTAACCTGTTTTGGCACAAAGGTTTGGTTTAGGGGCGAAGTGGTATTTGACCAGCCTTGGCCATCAAATTTCTCCACAACCCGTCTTAATATAATGACATTGGAAACTATAACGCCAAATAAAGGATCGGTTGCAAAATCATCGGTTGTGATGTCGCCCGTTAAATGAACTCGTTTGCCTTCATTGGATTCGTCAATGTGATCTGCTTTAATTGAAGTCACGTCACCAATATCATGAATTGGAATATTAACAATCAAATTAAGTGAAATAAAACACAAAAATAACCCAAAAAATGAGTAGAAAAAAAATAATCCAGCGGCAAAAAAAATGGTACTTGGACACCACACGCCCGGACAATATTTCATGGTAATAACTCCGATAACTTTGCGGATAGTATCCCTTCTTGGGGATGCTATCCGTCATGGTTGGTGACTTGTATTTGGGATGATTTCTGTGAGTCTCTTATTTGTCTTTTAATGGCACTTGTTCAAATGGAAAACTCACCGGTGAAAAGCCTGAATTGTTTTGTTTCATCAGGATGATTAATTCTTCTACAATCTCTTTGCCAAGCTGCATATATTCAAAAGCTATTTGGATTGGCTGAAAATCTAGCACCGTAGAAAATACCGGTGGCTCAAATAAATTTTCAGTCATGGGGATTGCCATATACAGTTTGCCATTAACGAAAGACAAATGGAACGGTGTTTTTCGCCGACGACGCAATTCCAGTAAACGCTGCATAAACGCTGTCGAAAAAACATAATTAGCAATAATTGGATTATCACTAGAAACAACAAATTCTAATTCAGGTGGCACCGGCTTTGTTAATTTTAGCAATTGCAAAAGTTTTTTAAAACTACTTTGTTTAATATCATTGGGTAAAATGATCGTAATTCCTTCAAAATCCCAATTAACATTGAAAGCAAAGAATAGTCCCTTAAAAACAGTGTTAAAACTCTTACCGACTTGTTTTTTTGCATGAACTTCGGAAAAGTTTACGCTCGTTCCGTCCAAAATGCCGCCGACATAATCTTCCCCGCTCCATTGGTCAAATTTTTGGTATTTAAACAACTGGCTGGTGTTAAATGCATCAACACTGACGGTTTTTTCCGGCGCATAGCTCAAGTTTTCATCAATCAATGCCACCAGAGGGCCAACTACCGCTATTTTGAAATGAGTCTGATAAGAAGCTTTCATTTTCTTATAGGAGCTGACGATGACGAAAGCGACGGTTATCAGATAGTAGATTGTGGCATATATAAAGAGGGCCAAAATCTCATCACTCTCAAGTAACCAAAAAAGCGCGGCTCTCAAAACCTCTATTGTTTCATTAGAGTAGATCATAAAAATTATCATCGTCAAAATGGCGAATATAACCAACATCCAGTTGATAATCCAAAGGGATTTTCGTTTGCTGACAAGAAGTAGGCGTTGTTCTTCAAAAAATAACAACTTGGGTTTAAGTTCGATTTCGTAAAAGGCCTTTAATTCGTTTTGGGTTACCATGTTGGTTTGTTAATCTCCTTTGCTGCGCTTTGAATAGGTGAGTCTTATTGTTCTTGATAGGAATGGCGGG
>JAYQWI020000277.1:0-2987 GCA_035871815.2 Candidatus Parabeggiatoa communis | reverse complement strand
CGCTATGTTAAGAAAAACGGCTATACGGTTCTTGTGTCCATTGGTGTTGATATTTGGACACACCGTAGCCAGTGCGGAAACGATTTTTTCTTTAGAGGAGAATTGTGATGTTGAACATTAATAGAAGCATCTTACTTGTTTTAATGTTTCTCTCTTCGTTTTTAATAACGACAAGTAAGACTTTAGCTGGCTCAAATCCGCTGACTCAATATGAAACAGTGGGAGGTATTGGCTTTTTTGATTTAGTTGTCAGCCTTGATTGGGAACCGACTCAAGCAGAGAAAGCGGGTTTGTTAAAGACGGCTTTTGAACAATTTGCGAAAGACGCTTACAAGATGACGGAGGGTAAGCATAAACTACGCAAAATATACGTTTATACCGAAAATCGGCAAATGAACACGGCTGATATACAGCTTTTAGATCAAGGGGGTCGAGCAAATGCTCATGCAGGCGGTATTTTCTTGAAAGGGGGTAGGATCCTTGCGTATACCCGTTTTTATGATGATGATCCACGCGATGCATCCTATATCGGGCATACCATAGCCCACGAATTTGGACATTATGCCTATTCTCTCTATGATGAATACCGAGATAATGATCCAATAAACAACTCAGCTTCATTTCCTCAACCTGGAGATACGCCCAGAGAGAGTATTATGAACCACCACTGGGATTACCAATGGTTCACCACAGCAACTGATTATGCGAACCCTAATAATCGTAAAACCGCCCACTGGCGTGTATACCACTCTTCTGCTTGGGAAACCTTAGTAGGCCATCCTAACAACGACAAAATTCAGAATAAATTTGTTGCTGAAAGACAGCTACCTCGGATTCTTTACGATGAGTTTAAGGGAATGAAAGCGCCAACTGCCTTAACTTTAAATAAACCAGAGGCAGGTTGGGATTCTGACTTTGAGATTATTTATCCAACCGGAACGGTCGCTATTCTAGTTATCGACAATTCTGGTAGTATGGTAGGGCTTCCCATTTCCTTTGCACGCAGTGCCGCAAAGCAGTTTGTAGACTTAATGCAGTTTGGTGAAAAAGTGGCTGTCGTGAGTTTTAATAGCAGTGCTCGCACTGAAATAGCCGTGACAGAACTGATTGATCTCGCTTCTAAAGACAGAGTCAAGGTTGCCATTGATAAGTTAGATGCCGAGGGCGGTACAGATTTTAACGCGGCATTATCACAAACCCAATCTGTACTCGAAAAGGGTACTTTAGAAAGTAATACGCGCTATGTCATAATGATGTCGGATGGACAAGCCTCAGAACCCAATATGCAATATTACCAGAATAATTCCATTCCTATTTTCACTATTGGTTTAGGTGAGCAAATAGATGAAGTGATCTTACGTAATATTGCGACTAAAACCCAAGGCAGTTTCACCTTTTCCCCAACCAATGAGCTATTGGCCTCCATTTATGGACAGATTAAACGTGAAAGAACAGGTAATGAAGGCTTATTAGCTCAAAACAATGCTCAGTTTTCATCCGCAGGTGAGTTGAAAGAGTGGACGAGCATTATTGACGATTTGTCAGAAACAACCACATTTCGCTTAAGTTGGAATAGGGGAGATACGGTTAGTTTCAATGTCAAAAAACCGGATGGTAGTCTTATCACCGCAGAGAATCTTTTCAATGGCGTGACTTATACGTCTGGAGAAACATACGCAATCTATGTGGTAAAAAACCCTGAAAAAGGCACTTGGACAAGTGTTGCAACAGCAAAAACCTTAACAACTGATGGTAAAGTGACTCAAGAAATCAGTTCTGAAACCAATTTGGGTGTTGATTTAGTCATCACTGGGGGTCAATATCCTGAACCTATCGGCATTATAGCGACGGTTGCTGGACCGGAACCCGTCATCGGGGCGGAAGTGGTTGCCCAAGTCACTTTGCCTGTGAGTGCTTCTGTCATAGATATTTCGCTAAAAGACAATGGTGTCTCTCCCGATCATGTTCCAAACGATGGTGTATACGCTGCCGTGTTCCCCAGTTATTCTGAAGAAGGTAACTATCAATTTCGGGTTATCGTTAGCAACCCGAATGGCAATGCTATGCTGGATACCAGCGGCGCACTCGAAAAAGGAACAGATAAACCACCCGTATCGCTTCCCGCGTTTCAGAGAGAAGTGTCAAGCTTAAAATGGGCTTCAGGGGTGGCAGAATTGCCTAAAGACCCCGCCAACGCGATTCAACTGCCAACTGATAATACATTGGTTTGGGGAGCAATAGGCAATGATGAAGACGTGGTCTGGTATAAATTCGATGCTGTAAAAGAGACCACTTACTTCATTCAAACCAGTAATTTGGTGTCATACGATCAAAGTACTATGGCCACTCTGATGACTTTATACGATTCGGATGCCAGTACTGAAATCGCTTCTAACTCACATTACAGTGGAACAAATGTGTCTTACCTTGAATGGATTGCTTCAGATGAGGGCACTTATTTTGTCAAAGTACAACATGCCAGTCCGGGTACTGGCGCATTTGGGATAACAGTCGGTACAACGAACATTTTTTCCACAAACACGCTAGAAAGTGATGAGGGTGAAACGGGAAGTGATGATGAGGGTGGTGGGTGTACTTTAAAGAACCGTAATGCTCCTTTCGATCCTCTATTTCCTCTGATGATCATTGTGTCCTTGTTGTATATTTATCGTCGTTCAATTTCAGTCTGTCTCAGGAAGGAGGCGACAAGTAAGCGAGCGTAGAATAATACAAGTCAGGATTTTTCAAAATTGTGCCAGTGATAGTCCAAAAATAGAATTGAATTTCAAAGTACATTGTCCTGATTAGCCGCTGCGACATGAACTGTGATTTTTATGATTGATGTTTTTATTTTAATCTTACGCTTCGAGCCAAGGCGCACAGGTGCTAACTCATTATGCTTTGCGTCTTAGCGCGAAGCGTGAGAACTTTATCACACTCTTTTTCAATCAAGATGCAAATAATCTCACCACCTTGAAGTAAAAGAG
>JAYQWI020000276.1:0-1891 GCA_035871815.2 Candidatus Parabeggiatoa communis | reverse complement strand
TGTCTTGAACGTCATCTTGCTTAATGTAATTGGGAAAATAAGTCGGTTTAGGGCCATTTAAAATCGTGGCCTCTGAAAAACAGGGATGGGCAAACTGGGGTACACCTGTCAAGGTTGCGGCTCCAAAACTGACGCGGCTTTTTAAACTTTCTTGGGCATTTTGATCATCAGCATGGGCTTTTCCAAACAGTAAATCGGCTAAATCATACCCCGTTGGCTGCCGGTGTTTATTATTGGTGTAGTCAATGGTTTCACCAATACTGTAGTGATAAGCCAGCCGATACATGTAAGCCAGGCCTATTGATCTCACCTCTTCATGTTCATCAACATGGTAAAAAACGGGTATTTCGTGCTGCTGATTTTTGAACAATCTATCTCGCCAAAATGTTCGCCAAGAACTGGTTGAGTTTTTGTCTTCGTCACCGTGATTGTAAAGAAAATCTTTGAAGACTTCAGGCGAAACGGGTAAAGCTCTCTTGTCTTGACGATCATAAAAAACAAAGTCGCGGTATTTACCTTCATCTGTTTCGCATTTATCGCTGATTTGACTCGTAAAAAATAAAGTGCCTTTTTTACCCGCTTTTAAACCTCTAACGGTACCCAATTGAGTATTGGATTCAAAACGATCAAAATCTAAGGTTGGTAAATAATCAGATGAGCTTAGGGAAAGCAAGTCTCGCCAAATAGCATATTTTTCCGCGACTGACATACCTTTTTTAAAAATACACTCTCCTTTAGCATCCTTTAGAGCTTTTTGTCTCTTTGGATTTTTGTCATTTTTAATATGACGTAATTGTACGTCAAGAATTTCTTGAGGCTTTTTACTTACAAACGCTTTCATATCCTCATGTTCAACATAAGCAGCATCACATGGAATAATTTCAACAATACATTTATCATTGTTGCTACCATTGTTATCAGTTAAACGTAAAAAGCCAGCTTGTTGGCCTTCAATTTTATAATTGTCACCAATCACGGTTCGGCCGGAGATGTCGCGGAGACTTAAGCGTCTATCATCGACAAACTGCATTTTGCCGAAACTGGCGATTTCTAGGACATTGCGAATCATCCCTTTGAGGCTGGTACCGGGAATCGCGTAGCGTTTATCAGGCAATTGAAAAAAATGCACTTCGCCGGCGGCCTGTTCTGTGGCTTTGGTTTGCTTGCCGCCTACCAATAGCGGTGTTTCAGCTGTGATCGCTATATCTAAACGGCCGCTGAGTCCATTTGAAAAGGGCACATCGTGCGAAACTTGGTGCGCCCAATCGGGCTCAAATACCCATCCCGATAAGGGTACAAAATTATAAGGGGCCGTCATTTCTTGAAAAGTATGGGGTGTCTTATTTTTGATTGGCATTTTGTTCTTGTCTAAATTCTGTAAAACGGGCGGCACATTGGCGATAGCCGTATTGCTTATCATGTTGCCAGTAGATACGATAATATAACTCGTCTGGGGTTAATTTTTTACCTTCACCCAAAAAGCGTTTTTCTTCAACCAAGTACTCATCGCCTTGAGTTTCTGTTAATTTTTTACCTTCACCCAAAAATCGTTTTTCTTCAACCAAGTACTCATCACCTTGAGTTTCTGTTAATTCAGTGACTATCCACTCACCTTGTCCATCTTCTCGAATATGTAATGAGCTTTGATCTTTAACGACTTCTCCGTACAATATGATGCCGTGAGAGGGTATACTGTGGTTGTCACAAAAATCGTGTTGACAAAAATAGGCAACTTCGCTTTGAAAACAGAGCCAACCTTGCTTGGGCGCAAAGGCTTCGATTTTGTCTTGCACGGCTTCTGGTGTCTCGCAAGGTTCTGACTTTATATTTAAGCCGCATAGTTTCCAATTGTTAGGGAAATTTTTGGGCAGTCCCGTTATTTTCGATAATT
>JAYQWI020000275.1:0-3283 GCA_035871815.2 Candidatus Parabeggiatoa communis | reverse complement strand
TGTTATTGAAAGTGCTAGAAGACGAGCAAAGCGTCATTTCGCAACTCTCATTATTCAAAGAAAGAGTCTTACCCGATCTCAATCACAATATAAAATGTGGTAACGCCCTGATTGGGCAAGATTTTTATCAAGAACAACAATTAGACTTAATAGATGAAGAAACGCAATACAGAGTAAATGCTTTTGATTGGGAAAATGAATTTGCACAAATCATGCAGACTGGGGGATTTGATATCGTGATTGGGAATCCGCCTTATGGTGCTCTTTTCTCACAAAATGAAAATGCTTATTTGCTTCAAAAATTTAAACTTCAAAATTATCAACTTGATAGTTATGTTTTATTCATTGAAAAAGCCCTGTATTTTAATAAAAACAAAGGCTTAATTGGATTTATTATTCCTAATACTTGGCTTTTAAATTTAACCTACGAGAAAATCAGAAAACATCTTTTTGATCAAACCACCCTTAAAAATATAGTACATTACCGATATCGTGTCTTTAATCAAGCAATCGTCGATACACAAAATATTATCCTTAAAAAATATCAACCCACTGATGATCATAAAGTGGAAATAACGCTTATCGAAAAAGAGAACCAGTCCACACTAAAATTTTAAAAAAAAAAGGGGGCAACCACAAGGGATTGCCCCTACACAATGTCATGTAGGGGCAATCCTTTGCCCTAGCCCTTTGTTGTAAAATACCTGTTTATTTATGCTTCAGTACTTATAGGCTTGCCTCCATATTATCCAAAAAGGATTCAAAAATAAAATGACTCAATGGTACGAAGCATTATTTACCGATTACGCAAAAACGTATGATCAAGAAGTCTTTACGCAGGGCACAGTTCAAGAAGTGGATTTTCTTGAGCAAGAAATCGGTGGCAACACATCAAAACGCATCTTGGATATAGGCTGTGGTACAGGGCGACATGCCATTGAATTAGCCAAAAGAGGCTATCAAGTCACCGGCATTGATTTATCTGAATCGCAACTCAAACGCGCACAAGAAAAAGCCAAAGATGAGAATGTCAATATTGACTTCCAACAGGCCGATGCCAGAACACTTGATTTGACGCATGAATTTGATTTAGTCATCATACTATGTGAAGGCGGTTTTTCATTAATGGAAACTGATGAGATGAACTTTGCCATTTTGAAAAATGCCACCCAAGCATTGAAAAACGAAGGCAAACTCATTTTGACAACGCTCAATGCCCTCTTTCCGCTTTATCATTCCGTCAAAGACTTTATGGATAACAACATGAATGCAGGGCAAAGTGAAAACCACACCTTCGATATCATGACTTTTCGAGATCATGCCACATTTGAAATAGCCGATGATTATGGCAATCAGAAAACCCTCAATTGCAATGAACGGTATTATGTCCCATCAGAAATCACCTGGCTTATCAAAACACTGGGTTACACCAAATGTGATATTTACGGCTGTGAAACGGGCAATTTTAAACGCGACAGAGCATTGACAACTGAAGATTTTGAAATGCTCGTTATTGCGGAAAAGTAAACAGGCGTTTTATCAAAATCATTTCAAAACCACTTTGCGTGATATAAGTTCAGAAGTTCATAAATTAGCTTATTTTTGGGAAGTTACTCAAAACAGGAAAATAAACGCGCTTTGACGCTAACGACACTATCGATGCCTTAATTTAAATATATTTTGCGTGCGTCTTTTGCGTCTCTTGCGTTATTATTTTTTGTTGTTAAAATCATTGAGTTATTTTTTAGGCGACAATCCATTATCAGTTATGCTCACCAACTTGACTGATCAAGCCATTACCATCTGGCAACACCCCTTTATCAGTGAACGGGTTGAATTTTTATTCTCAGTCATTGATAAAAAAGTAATCACTGAAACCTGAAAGAAGGAATTTTTTATGTCAACACGTTTGTCAAAACCTAATGCGTCAGCCATCTTGTCAGAAGACACCCGCGCCGAGATTGATCGTTGGATAGCCAAATATCCGCCCGATCAAAAACAATCTGCTGTCATGGGCGCACTCACAGTTGTCCAAGAAGCCAACGGCGGTTCGTTAAGCACGGCATTAATGGATGGAATAGCCGATTACTTAGACATGCAGCCCATTGCCGTTTATGAAGTCGCCACTTTTTATTCCATGTACGAACTCAAACCAGTGGGAGAGCATAAACTCTGCGTTTGCACCAATGTTTCCTGTATGCTGCGAGGCTCAGAAGACATCGTCGCCCACCTTGAAAAGAAATTCGGGATAAAACTCGGCGAAACCACACCCGATCAGAAATTCACCCTAAAAGAGGTAGAATGTTTAGGGGCCTGTGGTGGCGCACCGATGATGCAAATAGGGCGAGAATATCATGAAAATCTGACACCTGAAAATGTGGATGAGATTTTGGCGAAATTAGATTAATCAGATTGATATCGTCCCAGAAATCTGGATGATGATTTGGTTTTTAAGGAATAGAACACTGATTTGACTGATTAAACTGATATCCACTGATCTATATCATTAATTTCAGTGTTAATCAGGCCATCATCAGTTCAATCAGCGTTCTATCTACTTCCTCAAGATGCCACTTTTCATCGCGCTGACTTCAATACCTATAATCGCGCAGAAATAGAGGCTGTCAAAAAGGGCACTTCAATGAACAATGATGACTTGTAGGGGCAATCCGTTGTGGTTGCCCCTCTTGTTCTTCCCCTTCTCAAAAGGAAACGGTTATGACTTACCAGCTACTGAAATTCATCCATATAATCGGCCTGATGCTCATGAGCGCCGGCCTCATCGGGGTATTTGTTTCTGATCTGCGTTCCCGCCAACTGCGTGACTTACCTGTTTTTGCTGAAACCGTTCGCAATATTGCCGTATTTTACGACGGCCTCGTCGTGCCAGGAGCCATATTACTCTTCATCTCTGGAACTTGGCTAATCGTGAGCATTTACGGAGGCTGGTTGTTTTTGGAAAGTCCTTGGTTGGCTGGCATGGTAGGCTTATTTGCTTTCGAGTTCATAGAAGGCAACACCGTGACACGCTTATATTTTATGAGACTACGACGAATCACCAAAACCGCATTACAACAGGGGCAAATCACACCCGAATTAGAGCAAGCCAGAGCTGAAACCATTCCAACCTTTACACACTTTCTTGATATACCCATTCTGCTAGTGATTACCTCACTGGGTGCCATTAGGCCTAACACTTGGACACTGCTGATAGTCGGTACAGTGCTGGCATTGGTAATCGCAACCCTTTTAACGATAATCTTACCACGATTGTATCCTTGGA
>JAYQWI020000274.1:0-5742 GCA_035871815.2 Candidatus Parabeggiatoa communis | reverse complement strand
GAAAGGATTAAATCATAACCTTTATGAAGTATGTGAGTCTCGTGAGCCTTTTGAACGATGAAAAGTGACACTTACGATGTTTGCCCTTGTTTTGATTTATGAAAGTGTTCATGATTTTAGTTAAGCCACGATCTTATCCTTTCTTATAAACAATCCTTGTCGTTATTAATTTAAGTTAAGGATTCTATCTCATCAATAGACAAGCCAGTGGTTTCAGCAATGAAAGCAAAATCGAGTCCTTTAGCTAACAAATTTCGGGCAATTTCTATATTTCTTGCCTGTTTACCTTGTTGAAACTCATTGCGACGCATATTATTGTAGTCGCGTTCATCTATGATCTCCATGCGTTCTTGGGGCGTTAAGCCATCATCGTCAATCAACTTAGCCGCTTTTTGTATAATTGGCCTGTGCAAATTGATATTGGGCGTGCGGGGGTTATTGACGCTTTCCACGACTAAAGTCATCCAGTCTTTTAATCCTTGGGGTGTTTTATCGTTCATATAAAAGGGATTAAGGAAAAATAACTGGTGAGGATACAGTATCATGGATTGGCCATGTTCCGTTGTTGTGACTTGGTTTGTCGTCATCAAACTCTGTTGGTATTGTTTTTCACGTACTTTGCGAGTGAACCAAATAATGCTATAGACAGTACGTTCTAATTTATAGTCCTTGTGGCTTTTAACCAATTCTAACTGCGAAGCGATATGATAATGCCAAAAGCGGTCAAAATCGTAATCATAGCGTTCACGTTGGATTTCAATGACTAGGCGGTGGGTTGGATCATCAACAAAAATATCAATTTCAATATCAACACCGCCGATGGGTGGAATAAACTTTTTTTCAACTTCAATGGATTGTGGGGTGATATCAATATCCAAAAAGTCTTTGATAAAGGCTTTCAGAATTTCTTCATCCGATAGCAGTTTTTTAAAAACCACTTGGTTGTTTAAGGGGGCAATTGGCATGGGTTATCTACTTGATTTGAGCAGGATAAAAAAACGATAACGACAAGGATTGTTTATAAAAATGGATTAGCCCGAAAGCACACTCAGATTTAATCCTTTCTTATACCCAATCCTTGTCGTTATTTGATTAGACTAGATTTTTTGAAAAGCTGGAATTGTCCATCCCTGATTCTCAAGTTCTTGTTGTAAATGACTTTGTGCGGCGGTAGCGACTTGTTTCTGAATTAATTCCAATAAGTCGTCACGGTTATAGCTTTCTTTCTGAAAGATTGTTTCGACATAACCTTGTAAACGCGCTTGATCGGCTGTGCTGAGTTTGGTTGAGGTTAAAACAACAACCGGTATGTTACGCCACTTTGGATTTTGGCGTAAGTGGGCAACAAATTCAAATCCATCCATTTCTGGCATCAGCAAATCTAATAAAATCAGGGCGGGTTTTTTGTCTTCAAGATGTTCTAAAGCGACGCGCCCGTTTTCCGCTTTGAATACGCGCCAACCTTCTTGTTTGATGATTTTGGCAACGAGTTCGCGGTTTATCACATCGTCTTCAACAACCATGACTAAACGTTGTGATTCATCCCCAACATGGTATTTATTTAATATAGCCCCTAATTGATTACTTTCTACAGGTTTGACGAGGTAATCGGTTGCACCAAGCGCATAGCCTTGATTGAGTTCTTCTTCAATGGAGGTCATAATCACAGGAATGTCTGACAATAATGAGTCCTTTTTGAGCGTAGACAGTACTCGCCACCCATCCATACCGGGCATTCTGACATCAAGCAAAATGGCATCTGGACGTAATTTTTTAGCCAGTTTGATGCCGGTTTCTCCATCGGCTGCTACGGCAACTGAATAACCCAATTGACTGAGGTAATTTTTCAGCAATTCTCGCGTAATGCTATCGTCATCAATAACCAGAACAATGCTATGAACTTCAGTTGTGAGTTTATCGAATTGTGCTTTTTTGGGTTGCTGCAATGTCACCAGTTCAAGATTCACTTGTACTGGCAAATAAATCGAAAATCGGCTACCGCTCCCAAATTCGCTTTCTACGCTGATTTGGCCGCCCATCATCTCAGTGAATTGCTTCGTAATCGCGAGGCCTAAACCGGTACCACCAAAACGGCGTGTAGTAGACGCATCAACTTGGCTAAAGGGTTGAAAGAGCTTTTGTTGTTGTTCTGGAGTCATACCAATACCTTCATCCTTAATACAAAAGCAAATACTCTCTTCTCTCATCAGGCCTTCATGAGCCGCTTCACGCTTAACTTGAAGACAAATCATGCCGTCTTCTGTAAATTTAGCCGCATTACTCAATAGATTGAACAGAATTTGGCGCGTTTTGATCAAATCAGCCGTCATTTCTCCTATCGGCTTAATCAGATAGACTTCCAAGCTATTGGCTTTATTATCAACAAGCGGTTGAATGGTTGCAATGACTTCATTAACCAGTGTTTCGACTTGGAAGGTTTCCAAGTATAAATCCATTTTACCTGATTCAATTTTGGAGATATCTAAGACATCATTGATCAGGCCTAATAAATGTTTACCGGCAACGCGAATTTTTTTGAGATCATCGCAAAAATCGAGCATTTCTAAATCTTCTGCATCTTCTATCAGCATTTCGCTGTAGCCAATAATGGCACTCATTGGGGTACGCAGTTCATGGCTCATATTAGCGAGAAATCGAGTCTTAGTCAGATTAGCGGTTTCAGCGATTTCTTTAGCACTATTCAGTTCAGCTGTACGTTCTGCCACTTTTTTTTCTAATTGCGTCGCATAAGCTAATATTTCTTGATTTTGTTCAGCTATTTTCTGTTCCAATTTTTCACGCAGACGATAGAGTTCAACATGAGTATGTACCCGCGCCAATAATTCTTTTTCTTGAAAAGGTTTATGTACATAATCAATACCGCCTGCTTCAAAAGCACGTAGTTTATCTTCCGCTTTGTTCAGGGTAGACAAAAACAAAACGGGAATCTGTGCTAAAAGGGGCTCTTTTTTAAGACGTTTACAGGTTTCATAACCATTCCAACCGGGCATTTCTACGTCCAACAAAATGACATCCGGTTGTTTTTCTTGTGCCAATGCGAAAGCTTTTTCACCACTATTGGCTAGCACAACTTGAAAACCATCTTGTTGTAAAACAGCATTCAATAAAGTCAGATTAGTTAGGCTATCATCAACAATGAGAATAAGTGGCGTATTTAAGTTCATGTTATCAGTTATCAGTTATCAGTTATCAGTTATCAGTTATCAGTTATCAATGATTAGGCCATTCCAAAAAAATGACCCTGGGGCAACCACTCATCGTTATACATTAGTTTCATTCTATTTCTGCTAAAACTCTCGTAAAAAATCAGCAAACTAAAGTTGGAACGTAAAGCCGCAAACTAAAGTTGGAACGTAAAGCCGCTATTTTGGTTAACATAAGCTGTGAGTTTGGCGCGTTCTTGTGGACTGATACCGTTAGGATCAAAGCGATAACGTTGATGTAGGCTTAGCATAGTGTGTATCTCTTTTTTGGGTAAAACGGAGGCTGGTATGCGTTTTAACCAAGTTGTTAAGGTTTCACCTGGTTGGCGAATGTAACCTGCCGTGTTTAATTGTTGCACGATTTGATAAAAGGGCGAATCCGCTCCGGCTATCGCGGTTCTCTTTATGTTATGAACTGACTGTTTTGATGAATGACTGATCTTTTGTCGGGTATACAGTCGCCATATCAGTATTAAGCCCAAGGGTAAAATCAACCACAGTAGCCACTGATTAGAGCCTTGGCTGTTTTGCCAACGCCATTTATAAAATTGGTAAGCTAAAAAAGACCCTAAATCATAAATGGGTTTCCACCAAGCGGCCATCTCGTCTTCTAAGCTAATCCAAGCCGCTGGGGTGGTGTCAACGATTTGCCAGCGTTCATTGATATACGCGAGTGCCCAAGCGTGAGCATGGCGTTGACGCACTATATAAATTTCTTCTAAATCGCTAAATTCTTCAACAGCATAGCCAGAGGCATAGCGTGATGGAATACCTGCGGTGCGTAAGAGTAACGCGGTTGCGGTGGCAAAGTATTCACAATGTCCAGTGCGGCTGTGTTGTAAAAAATAGTCTAATGGTGTGATCTCGCTTTGTTTCGCTGCATTCAGCGTGAGACTGTATTGGAAATCATTGAAAAATTCGGTCACTGTTTTCAATATTTCTTGTGGCGTTTGTTGCGGTAAACCGAGATGAGTTGATAAGGCCATCAAGTGTTTTTTTTCATTGCGGGGCAAGTGTAAATCATATTCGCTTGGCGCGCTATCTAATGGTGTGTTTTTTTGAGTGAAAGAGGCGGTGTATTTGAGCAATCCTGGCCCATTTTCGACTTTAACGGCACCAAAATCATTATGTTGTAAGCTGGGTATGGGCAGTTTTGATATTTGATAAGTGCCATGCGGTAAGGCTAACATGCCTTTGCCTCGGCGAAGATAGGCAGAAACGCTGATTTGTGATTGTTGATGTTGATGTGCTATAGCATTCAATTCAGTAAATTGAAAATCATTTGATGCCCATTTCGATTCTTTTATCCGGTTTATATCAGTGATGTTGGGGAAAACCTCGGTAAACGGCACATTTTTAGTTCGCCACAGACTATTTAAATAGAGATTATAACTGGCTTCACGCAGTAATAGTGGAGAGTCTGTCTCGACTCGTAGGCGGATAGTGTCTGATTGTTTAAGCCGTCCAATATCGCCAATCGCGGTGTTTTGCCGATAGGGATCGCGATCCGCCCAGATCATATCTTCAAACCAATTCAAAATGAGCGATTCGACTTGGATTTGTAAACGGTAAATGCCCAATTGGCCGATATAAGCCAGTGTCGCTGCCATGATCAATAACCCTGCCCAAATGGCGACAGAATAACGTTGTGGACGAACTGCCCATAACCCATAAGCGATCAATAAACCGGCTCCAACAAAAAACCAGGCATGGTAACCGACACTGGCAGATAGTAAACAGATCATGAGATAGGGATAAGTGAGATTGATCTGCACACGGGCGTAAGGGTGAGGGGTGCCCCCTTTTGCATCAAAACGACGTAGTGACCAAAATAAGCTGCTCATTTTGATTGAGCCTTGAGTGCTATACATTTGGGCCGCTATCAGTATGAAAAACAACATCGGCAACCAGTTCAGTAAAGTCGTTAAACCCTGAATGGATTCTTGGATGATGAGATAAAGGGTGGCTATGATAAATGATAATGAAGTGAGATCGGTGACACGATTAAAGTCTTTATCTGATAAGGCCCAGCGCCAGTTGACCCAACGTGCCCCTTCTAAAATGATTGCCATGGATATAGCAAAAGGGAGTAAATGGCTTTGCCAACCCCAAAACAGGAGTACACAACTTAATAAACCGAGAGGCGGATTCATGTTTTTTATTTTGAGTTTGTTGATTGGAGTACAAACTTTAGTTTGTTGGTTTCCGTACAGACTTCCTTCCGAGTTTCGCTCGAAAAACTTTAGTTTGTCATTGATAAGTACTGAAGCATAAATTTTCAGGTATTTTAATAGAAGCAATGTTTATTTGTAATTAGAGACGCGAAGCATCGCGTCTCTACAATTCGCGATTTCGTAGAGACGTGATGCCTCGCGTCTCTTTGCGGTAAAATACCTGTTTATTTGTGGTTCAGTACTTATTTTTTTATTATAACTTGTTATTGTTGAAAAATTTAAGAATAGGGCAAACTAAAGTTGGAACGTAAAGCAAACTAAAGTTGAGACAACTCTTCCGCAAT
>JAYQWI020000273.1:0-10213 GCA_035871815.2 Candidatus Parabeggiatoa communis | reverse complement strand
TGTTGATAGTAGCGAAACAGTTCTTCAAATTGGTCAACTAATAATAAGAGTCGCGTACCGGTATCGAATTGGGCCTCTTGCCAAAGCTCACAGAGACTTAAAGGGCCGCGTCGCAAGGTGGCTTGTAAAGAGGCCACGGCTTCCGGTTTATCGGTAAAATGTTTAATGTAATCATCACCCAAGGCCGATTCGGCTAACAAGGCTTCGGCCAAATGGGCTTCGGGATGATTACCGGGCCGCATTTCGGCAATGTGCCAATAAATGCCAGCACTGGTGAGCAATCCCCCTTCTAAACCGGCCAATAGGCCGGTTCGGACTAGGGAGGATTTACCGCAACCGGAGGGGCCTACTACCGCTAAAAAACGGTTTTGCCCCAATTTTTCCAATAATTGATCAGTGTGATCTTCACGGCCAAAAAAGATATCCGTTTCATCCCGTTCAAAGGGGCGTAATCCGGGATAAGGAAAGGTTTGGTTCATTTTTTTCAGTTATCAGTTATCAGTTATCAGTTATCAGTGTCATGATAGTGTGAGTGGCTTCGGGTCGATTTTGCCACGGAAAAACACGGAAAAACACGGAAATATTCCGTGCATTGAAGTGTCATTCCGTGGCTTTTAATAAGTTCAAGACAAGGTTTTGATAAAGTGGGCTAAACAAGTGTCATCTGTTAAGCTGCTACAGTCTAAAATGTGCAGGTTAGGTAATTTCATGCCTAATGAGGGTTTTTGATCGGTTTTATTGAATACGCCAATGGTTTTCAAAGGGTGCTCACGTTTGCCTTGCAAACGCCGACAATAACGCAGTTGTTCTCGAATCCATTTCAGCGATTTCGGTTCATAAGGCATAATAACCCCGTCACAATCCAGTAAATTTTCTTCTAAATCTTGCCGTTTGTCGGCTGGGGAAACGTCTTCTTCTAAAATCGGTAGGCAAAAGCCTAAGCCTTGTTCTTCTAACCATTCACCAATTTCTTCGCCCAGGGCTTGATCATCCATTGTCGTGTTAATGAAAATAAGATTATCATTGATCTCCATGGCTGAGGAAGTCGAGGGGGGGGGATTTTCAGATGCACGGCGTGCTTCACGCTGTTTTTGGGCCTCAATGCTTTCCAACTTACGCATAATATCAAGCTTAAATTCTTCTAAACTGGAGGTGCTGACGGTGGTGGCATCTAAGAAGGCTTTGAGGACAGGATTAGCGATCTGCGTTAAATCTAATTGGGCACTGCGCCATTGCAAAACCGGCAAATCGGCAATCATTTGAACACAGCCCTGTTGTAATTGTGGGGTACTCATGCCAGGTGGACGTTGTGGGGTAGCCGCACTTAACACTTGGATAAACACAGTCGATTTGTGCAAATCGGCCTCAATGGCCTGTTGCACTTGTTCTGCGGCATTCGCCCCACTAAAAAAATACAAGCTTTCTGGTAAGACTTGAATGTGTTGTTGTTCCAAATAACGCTTAATACTATTGCGTTGTTCTTGTAAATCATCCGTGACTTCAGCCAAAAAAACGGTTGCGCGTGGCCCATCGGCTTGAATGATGGTTTGCTGGATAATTTTATTACCCGCGACAATATCACCCCCGGCTTGTAAATGAACACTTTCGCCCACATCACCAATATGGATACCGCCTTCACTGGGTGTTGCGGCTTGTAGAGATTTCAGTTTATCCACCAGTTGTACGACAATATCATCAATTTTTTGATGATAAACTTGATTTGTTGGGCTGGGCATCAAACGATGCACTTGTCCAGTGGACTCCATTGTCCAAAATTGGTAAATGGGCAAACCTTGGATTTCCGGGGGCCGATCAATCATGATTTCCCGTTCGACGACAAAGATACGCCCTGCACTTTTACCGACATGCGCTAAAAACGTTTTGAGATCAGTGTAGCGGGGAGAGGCCAAATAGGCTTTAGACAAAATCAAGAGCAAAGTGGCGGAATGGTGCAATTTTTCGGTCATTTCCGCGTTATCCGATTCTGAGCAATACACCGAATAAGTGGCCAGTTTCAAGCTTAATTTATTTTTTAAGCGTGTGATCAATGCGGTTACCCAAGCGGTATCGGGCGCGTTATCTTCAGAAACGTAGCTCACGACAATATCATGTTGATAATTAGGAAGATAGGGTGACATCATTTTTTGACTCAGAATAGAGGTTAAGTTCGGTGGGCAATTTGATGAGATAAGTGCTGAAGCACAAATTTTCAGGTATTTTAATAGAAGCAATGTTTATTTGTAATTAGAGACGCGAAGCATCGCGTCTCTACAATTCGCGGTTTCGTAGAGACGCGATGCCTCGCGTCTCTTTGCGGTAAAATACCGGTTTATTTGTGGTTCAGTACTTATCAGTTTTTCATGAAGGGAATGGTGGGCAACACTCTTTACCCACCGAAAGGGAAATATTAATGCTGTTTAAGCCATTCTTTTGCCAGACGATCAATTTCAAAGCGTTCCTTGATCGGCAATTGTTCGGTTATTTCATCACGTTTTGCCATAGCGGGTTGATAACCGAGTTTTGCGGAAAAGGCATAAAACATCAGGGCTTTCTTTTTATCTTGTACCACGCCTTCGCCTGTTTCATAGCGCAACCCAAGTTGATAATGCGCTTCTGGAATCTCTTTTAGCGCTGCTTCTGTCAATTCGGCTAGAGACAATTGAGTCAATATCTGATTGAGTTCAGCGATAGCCGATTCATGTCCCTGTTTTGCCGCTTGTGACAAAAAGGGCATTGATGAATAAACGTCTTTGCTTACCCCTTCACCTTTGGCATACATCCCTCCAAGTTGATATTGGGCTTCTACCAAGCCTTGATCGGCCGCTTTTCGATACCAGTTCGCAGCCTGCTTAGGCGTTTTCTTAACCCCTTTACCTTGATGGTACATTTGGGCAATATTGTACTGTGAGTACATATCACCTTGTTCTGCCGCTTTTTGATACCAGTGTGCCGCTTGTGTGAAATCCTGCTTAACCCCCTCACCTTGATAGTACATCAAGGCTAAGAAACTTTGAGCCCCAACATCGCCATTTTCAGCGGTTTTGTGAACCCATTTAGCCAGTTGAACAAAATCCTTCGTCCCTCGCGCATCGCGATACAGAAGCCAGAGATGGTATTGTGCTTGAACCCATCCTTGTGATGCGGCTTTTCCCAGCCAGTGTTCAACTTGAGTCATATCATGGGAAACGCCTTGACCATAAAGATATAGCATCCCTAAATTAAACTGCGCTTTAGCCAAGCCTTGATCGGCCGCTTTTTGAATCCACTTGACGGCTTCAGCCAAATCGGGA
The DNA here is from genome assembly GCA_035871815.2 of Candidatus Parabeggiatoa communis. Classification (GTDB taxonomy): domain Bacteria; phylum Pseudomonadota; class Gammaproteobacteria; order Beggiatoales; family Beggiatoaceae; genus Parabeggiatoa; species Parabeggiatoa communis. The sequence goes on along the minus strand of JAYQWI020000273.1, from coordinate 6,923 downwards.
TGAACACCTTTACCATCACGGTACATGACACCCAACTGATTTTGGGCCGGTGCATGATTTTGATCGGCCGCTTTGCGGTACCACGCCACGGCCGTGATATGGTTTTGATAAACGCCTTGCTCCGACTCATACATCCGTCCCAAGTAATACTGGGCCTCGGCTGAACCCAGTTCAGCGGCTTTGTCATAACACGGTTTAGCCTGCTTAAAGTCTTGTTGAGTGTATGCATCCAAACAGGGTTTTAAAACAGGTTGAGCCTCACCCGCTTTGACAGGCGATGACGCAATAACACATCCAAAAGTTAATCCTAATAAAAACCGCTTGTTAGTATTTAAGTTCATCATTTCTCCTTCTTATTTATAGAGATTCAAATTATTATTTTCTCACGCAAAGACGCAAAGGCGCAAACCGCCAAGTGACTTAGCGTCTTTGCGCGAAGCGTGAGGAACAAACATCACAGATTGAAATGAATTTTCTGAAACAGTTCAGAAAAATAATTTATCTAATAACTGATAACTGAATTGGGGTGTTTTAAAGCCCATTCACGCATTAAACGTTCCCCTTTGGCAAGCTGCTCAACTGATAACTCTTTTACCAAAAAGTTACGTCCTTGAATAGAATCTTGATTCCCTTGCTCCGCTGCCAAGGCAACCCATTGATAGGCTACCGATAAATCTTTGGGTACGCCTTCCCCTTTATAATACATCATACCAAAATTGTTTTGTGCATCTGCCAGTCCGAGTTCCGCCGCTTTGCGAGTCCAATAAACCGCTTCGTCAAAATGCTGTTTAACCCCTTTACCTTCATAATAGAGTTGCCCTAACCCACTTTGCGCTGGCGGATAATCTTGCTTAGCCGCTTTGCGAAACCAGTGCCCTGCTTGGGGAAAATCTTGCAAAATCCCTTCACCTTTATAATACATCAATCCTAAATAATATTGTGCCTGAGCATCGTTTTGATCAGCCGCTTTTTGAAACCACTGCATTGCCACTGTAAAATCGGGTATGACACCGTTGCCGTGATAATATAAATTGCCGAGGGCAGTTTGCGCTTTAACATCACCGTTGTCAGCCGCTTCTTGAATCTTTTGCTTCACTTCAAAAAAGGCTTGTTGACTTGCCAGATGACTCTCACCGCTTTCACCTAAACGAGATAAGGCCTTAATATCGCCTTGTTCAGCCGCTTTGCGATACCATTGCGCCGCTTGCTCAATATCCTGTTCAACCCCATTGCCAGCATGATAGATCTGCGCGAGGTTAAATTGCGCGTCTACCAAGCCTTGCTCAGCCGCTTTGCGAAACCAGTTCACGGCTTGAGTAAAATCTTGAGTCACCCCTCTGCCTTCATAATACATCACGCCTAAATTGTTTTGCGCGACAGCAACGCCCTCATCAGCCGATTTTTGATAGCCAAGGATCGCCGTTTCAAACTCCCCTTTGTCATGGTAATCTCTAGCGTGTTTAACAATTTCTTTAGCCTCCTTGCCTTCAAAAATATCTCCCGGCTTATCGCGAACCACTTCACTCGTTGAGCCACATCCTGATAGCCAGGCGAAAGCGAGTAAAACGAATAGTATTTTATATAGCATAATTTTATCAAATAGTGAGAGCGTCTTGCAAAACTCTAGGCATAAACAAGAAATCAATGACTTACATGCCATTATGTACTCATAAGTTATTGATTTATGGTTGGGCGTTGGCGTTTTGCAAGAGTCTCGTGAGCAATAGTTAATATTAAACAGTACGAACAAAAATTTGATAGAACGCTATATATTTAAGAAAATGGATTTATAACAACGATATTACACTCTTTGAAATCCCGTTCATTTCTCGTTACCAATCTAAGTCCATGTATAAAAGCGGTTGCCGCAATAAGCATATCAGCTTGAGAACGGACTTGTCCCTTTAAACTGAGTTGTCCACGTAATTCACCGGCATATTTAGCAATTTCAGTCGTTACTGGTAACACTTGACAATCGTTAGCTAAATAAGCTTCAAACCACCTTTGTATTTTGGCATTGTGCCGCCGTTTGAGGCCAAAATAAATTTCATCAACGGTAATGGTACTCAAATAAAGAGTTGAAACTTGAGCCACCCACTCAAGAACCCCCTTATTGGGGATTGGACGTGTTAGTTCGCTTAAAATATTGGTATCACAGAGATCATTGTTCGGCGTTAATAATAAAGGCATTTTCACGGTCATAGCGATTAGGTATTTCTAAAATATAATTTTCTTCAAAACATAATTGCCTTAATTCTTCAAAGGCCTCAGCGGGAGAACGTTTTTGTGTTCGTTGCCATTGTTCAAATGCCTTAAAAGTTTGTGCGTCAATCACAGCAACAACGATTTGTTTATCGTTAAAAATGGCTTGCGGTTCATCTACAGCTTGATTAATGATCTCCGTAAAATGTTGTTTCGCACTTTCAATCGTCCAGTTCATAAGTTATTCATCGTATAAATAAATATAAAGTCATTCTGTCAAATTTATTCTCACGCAAAGCCACCAAGAATGCTAAGTCAATTAATCTTGAAACTTTGCGACTTTGCGCGAAGCGTGAGTAAAACTCATCAATTAAATTGACGCAAAAACCGTAAATCGTTTTCAAAAAACAAGCGTAAATCGTTTATACCATAATATAACATCGCTAAACGCTCAACGCCCATACCAAAAGCAAAACCGGTGTACTGTTCATTATCAATCCCAATATTGGAAAAGACATTCGGATGTACCATGCCACAGCCGAGTACTTCAAGCCAACCCGTTTGTTTACACACGCGACAACCTACCCCATCACAAGCGACACATTGCACATCCACTTCGGCCGAGGGTTCGGTAAAGGGAAAATAGGAGGGGCGAAGACGTACTTGCAAATCGCGCTCAAAAAATTGCTTGAGAAAATCGTCTAAAATGCCCCTGAGATCAGCGAGGCTGACATCGGTATCCACCATCAACCCTTCAACTTGGTGAAACATAGGGGTATGGGTTAAATCGGAATCGCAACGATACACGCGCCCAGGCGCGATAATTTTGAGCGGCGGTTGCCGCTCTTTCATCACACGAATTTGCACCGGCGACGTATGCGTTCGCAAAAGCGTATGCGCGTCAAAATAAAAAGTATCGTGCATTGCCCGCGCAGGATGATGGGCTGGAATATTTAAGGCCTCAAAATTATGATAATCATCTTCAATTTCAGGGCCTTCTTCAATACTAAACCCGATTTGAGTAAATAGATTTTCAATCCGTTGCAAAGTTTGTGTGACAGGGTGCAATCCCCCTTTAGGTTGTCCACGCCCTGGCAAAGTGACATCAATACGCTCCTGCGCGAGTTGCGCTTCTAACTTAGCCGCTTGCAAAATTTGACTGCGTATTTCAATGGCTTTCGTAAGCGTTTTTTTCGCCTCATTAATCGCTTTTCCCCCTTCAGGGCGCTGTTCAGGCGGCAATTTACCGACTTGTTTAAGTTGTTCAGTGAGAACACCCTTTTTGCCTAAAAAATGAACACGCAATTGATCTAGGGCTGCCAAATCGGGCGCGTTATGAATATCTTGTTGAGCTTGATTAATCAATTCAGAAAGTGCTTGCATGTAATTTTATCCACAACATCAGGCGGCATGAATATGCCAATTATTATCAATAATGGCCTATTATATAACGCCGTCCAAATGTTTCAATCAGTTATCAGTTATCAGTTATCAGTTATCAGTTATCAGTTATCAGTTATCATATAACTTGAATAGATTCATTGTTTCAGTTATTTTTTTCTAGTTATACTTAGCATCGTCATAAATTGCGCTTTTTTTGAACAGCCAAAAGCTCAAGTCAGGTGGGGGTGACTAACCCAATACTCAAATTATAACGGTGGGCAGTATATAACCGATTTTGGGGGCGATTAAAATGTCTTCGCTGAGAAGTTGATATCAAAAGGTTTTGCAACCAACGGCATGGTAGTGAAATTGGTTCAATCGGGCAAAAGGACTTTGCCAACGTTATAATTAGGTTTATTCTAATTCTCATTGTTATTTAAACCAAGTCATCAATTCGCTGGTTGATTGAATCGTTTTGCCGCCAAGGGCTTTCATGGCATTTATCATCTTATTGATGATCGTTTGAGTGCTACTGTCGTTACATTTCCCTTGTTCTTCTATCCAGTGAATGGTATTGCCAATAACGACGATACTGCCAGAAACGATGAATGAGGTGGCTGAGATAACGGGTAGGCCTATCAGAATAAACAGTAGGCATTCTGCATGATGACAATCTGACGAAGCGATTTGCATGAGTACCTCACTGCCTTTTTCAAAGTGTACCAGTTCTAGTTTTTTGCTCACTAATTGACAGCCTGATCTGTCAGCGACAATGGCAGGTGCAAAGCAGCCACTTATTAAAAAAGCAAGCAATGTGAATAGACTAATGAGTTTAAGGAAATGGAGGGGGTGTTGTCGGGTGTTCATGGTTTTGCTGTTCGCGAGGTGGTTTCGTGTAGAGACGCACTGCCGTGCGTCTCTCTGCCCCTGGAAACGCACGCTTAGAGACGCAGGCTTAGAGACGCACGCTTAGAGACGCACGGCAGTGCGTCTCTACCTCGTATCCGGTTAATGAATTAATAAGGCTACTCGTGCGAGCTTTTGCAAAGCCTCATCTAACAGTTGGCTTAATATTTCGCGTTTGTTGTTATCGCTTAATGTCAGTTGTTCGCCGGTTTCTTGATGTTTGACATTGAGCGTGATTTGTCCTTTCTTGAGCAAATCGTTTAGTAATGCAAGCAAGGCAGCATGATCACGTTTACCGTCAAGGTAGGGCAGTAAATATAAACAAATCTGATTTTTGATCGTGAACCATTCACAGCGTAGGTTGGTGACTTTGGGACTGCGTTTGACTTGCAAACGGGCTAAAGGGCTGGCTTCTGGCTTTTCGCTGATTGTCGTGACAAATTCTGCTGGATTGCTCTGTAATTCAATCAAGCCCATTGAGTAAGTTTTTAATAACATGTCAGCCAAGGTGCTTTCATCTTGTGCCTCGTCTTGTGCGTCGTTGGCTGCCTTGATCTGTTGCTGTGCCTGTTTAACCAGTTCGCTAAATGTGACAGATTGAGGCCATTGTTCAGCTAAATAACGTATGGCCGCTTGAATCAGGGGCTGATCGCTTGATAAACTCCCCATCTCATTTTCAAACTGTTGTTCGGCGGGTGAGGCCGTATTGGCAACCGGCTCTAAAGAAGAGGCGATATGAAATAGGCGGATCACGTCAGGAGATAAACTGCGTGTTAAGGGCATGTCTTGATGACATAAGAGGGTATGGCGAAAATGGCGGTTGCGTAAATAATCCATCATTTGTTCTTGATGAATTAAGTCGCCTTTGAATTGTTGTAGTGCTTCCGCGATTGGGGGGGAAAAATCGCCTGTGAGCATGGTGTGTAAAAAGGCATCGCCTAAATAAGCTAAACCTTGTGTTTTAGCCCGTTCAATAAATTCATGAAAATACAGCGGGTGATTTTCTTCGTTGATAAATTCTTGGCAAACAAAAGATTCAGGTAATTGTTTGAATTCATTGAGTTCTGCGCTGACAAATTGGCTGTAGCGATCTTCACCTTTAGCGGTTGCGTCACTGAGAAATTCTAGCAAGGCTTTGCTCTGCTCTGTTCGGGCAGTGCTGTCGCTGATGGCTGCGGTGTGGTAACGCATCATGTCGCGCAGGGTGCTATGCATATTCCAACCGGGTTTGGTGTTGTAACTGACGTAGGCTATGCCATTGGCTGTTAAATGATGTTTGCAAATATGCAGGATTTTATCTTGCACTTCAGGTGACATCCAAGAATAAATGCCATGTGCAATAATATAGTCAAATTGCCCAAAACGATCATCGACTTCTAATAGGTTCTGATGTTTGAGGGTGATATTTTTTAGCCCTAAAGCCTGAATTTGTGCTTGGCCTTTCGCAATGTCTTGTGCAGATAAATCAATACCCCAAATGTCCGCTTCTGGAAAAGCGTAGGCGGTGGGGATGATATTGCTACCATCGCAGCAGCCGATTTCTAAAACACGACAGGTTTGCACGGAAGGGGGTGTCATGCCAAATAAGAGAGCTAAGGTTGCCAATCGATCCGGTTGGGCGTAGGGCATGGCATTACAAGTATAGGGTAATTCGTCGTAGCGGGTTTTCGTTGCGATCATGATATTTATCGTTGGGTAGGTGTTGACTGATTTTAAGTCGGTATTTTTAGCGACGCTGAACTTCTTTTCATGCGGGTTTTGTGTTTTTCGGAGAGACGCATTGCAATGAATTGAGACGCACGGCCGTGCGTCTCTACACTTCCTATTAAAAATTCCGCCCATTCCAGCCCCATAACGAGGCTTCTGCGTTCATAAATTCAATGTATACTCTGTCTTTGGGAATCTTCAGGCTGTTTTCAATGAAGGCACACAGTTTTTGTGACAGTTCTGCGGTACTGCCTGTCGGTAAACGGATGCTTTTGAGTTCTAAAAAAGCGGTGGGTTGCTCGGTTCCGGCAAATAGCATAGGTGTATTCGCTTGTAGGGCTACCATGACATAATTTTCGGGTTTACCTAAAGCATTGGCTACCATTAGTGAAGCATTGGCCAATAATGTTGCCTGTTGTTCAGCTTTAACGTCCACATTGGTTTGGATTTGTAAATAGGGCATGATACGATTTATCCTTTTCTTGGTTCATGTCGTGTGTGAAGGGGAGTGAGTTGTAGGGGCGAACATAAGTGTTCGCCCTTTTGTTTATTTAGTGGTAAAAGTATAAACTCCATCCCAATCCTCACCTGGAGGGTTTTTGATAAAGTATTCTACACGTTTGGCATAAAGCTGGTATAAATGACAATTTGGCCCTTTTTCTTGTAGTTTGGTCAATTCTTGTTTTGCGACTTCCCAGCGTTGCTGACGATAATGCCCAAGGGCT
>JAYQWI020000272.1:0-2066 GCA_035871815.2 Candidatus Parabeggiatoa communis | reverse complement strand
TTTTCAAGATAATGTTGGTACCAGACACCCACTATGCCAAAGAAACCCGCAATGATGCCTGCAATGATGCCTGCAATAACCTCTGTTCTACCCGTCATAAAATGACTCCTTTTCAGTTGTGTTTAAGTGTTTGTTGTGAGTTGAGTTGAAAAAAAAAGATAAAATGGTTATCTTAAAAATCTAAATACTGGTTTCGTTAATGACAAGCGGCAAACCACATTTTATCGCTGTCAAGTGATCGACTAAAGTAACGTGTCTAACATCAAAAAAAGCGACTCTACCACGCAGTCTGTTTTTTAATTCATCTTTGAGAACGCCTATTTGACTTTTAAAAGCAATCTTATCAATTTTGAGTATAAAAAAAAGCTTTAATCTACCAGAAAATTGATGAATAACCGGCGGCAAGCATTCTGCCAATTTTAAACCTTGATTAGTTTTTGCCCACATTGCTGCCAACATGAGTAAACTATCCGTTGCTTTATTGACCAAATTATCAAGCAAATAATCTGGCAATTGTTCTTCATATGTTAAATGAGCGTATTCTTTGAGTTCTATAAGCCATAATGTGTTTGTATCCGTTTGCCACCAACCAAAATCCATTTCTTTTAAATTGACTCCCGATAGCTGTTTGTAAGCTTGACAATCTTGAAAACGGAAATGTTCACCGTCTGGTAATGTGATAATCAATCCAGATTCTTGATAGGTACTCATAATTCAATATCTAGCCGCACATCTTGCTCATAAAGTTCAATAGAAACATCGGTAATCGGATTAGGGGGCATACCGTCGCGTAAATCATAAAAGTCGGCTGTTACCCCTTTTGTTTGAGTCCGAGAGAGAGAACACACAGGTATCCGTTCATTATGTTGTCGGGCAAGCAGTTCAAATCGTTTGAGAATAAAATAACTGTGCGTGGCAATATAAACTTGGATACCAGCACGAGCGACATGAAATAACATTTCGACTAGCCCAACAATGGCTTTCGGATGCAAATTGACTTCTGGTTCATCAATAAAGAGAATTGTGCCTGGTTTTATTTTGCGATTACGAATCAAAGTTTGTAATATACCGATTTTTTTAATGCCTTCGGCTGTCTCAGACATGGCATACTGGGTATTATCTCGTTTAAAAATAAAGCGTTGTTTATCAAACTGAATTTGCCCCGCTTTCAGAATACGATCTAATATCGTAACCGCTTTTTGTAAATTGTCTTGAATCTTGCCTCTTGTCACAGGTAAACGAAGTGCTTTAATGAGATCAAAAAAAGTATCATCAAAGCCAGCAATTTCTAATTGTTCCCTAGTGGCAGCAATGGCATCAAAAGCGGTCAATATCTCTTTTGGCGGAATAAATAAAGTATTGAATTGAGGAAAGCGTTCAGTCAATTCACTGACTTCAGAAATGGCCGTTGTGGTTTTGTCTCCCAATACGAAATAAAGATGGCTGTCATAAAAACAGGCTGAGACTTGAAGACGTTGTTGTCCTTTTGAAATCAATTGATTTAAGCGCCAATCGGGCGGCTGAAAAGTCCATAATAGCTTGTTTTCCAAGACTTCTTGCCAAGTGCGATACGGCCCAGTCGATGTTTTATGAGATTCCTCAACACTGCGAGCAAGGCAGTAAAGTATTTTTAAAAGATAGGTTTTGCCGGTATCGTTTTCACCGATAATGAGATTAATACGTTCCAATGGTTGCCAGTCTAATTTTTGGAAAGCCGCCAGATTTTCTAAGACAATACTGCTAAACATTTCGTTTTTCCTATTTTTACACAGGATAATCTTCAGAAAGGGCGATAACAAAGGTTCGCCCCTACATTGCGTTTGTAGGGGCTACCCGATCGTGTTCGCCCTCCTTTAATGTGTTACCGGTGGGCTATTATTTGAACCATGCTGATCGGCATGTCTGTCCTTGTGAAATTATTATACCTGAAAATCTATATAACCATTAAGCATTGTCTTAAGCCGGAAACACGCCAGTTGATAAATACTTATCGCCTCGATCACAAATAATCACCACAATCACGGCATTTTCCACTTCTTTAGACAACTGTAACGCGCCAGACACTG
>JAYQWI020000271.1:0-2726 GCA_035871815.2 Candidatus Parabeggiatoa communis | reverse complement strand
CTTTGACTGGACGAGCAGGCACGCCAACGGCCAGTGTGTGACTTGGAATGTCTTTTGTCACCACGGCATTAGCGCCGATGACAGCATTATCACCTATAGTCACACCAGCCACGATTGTCACGCCTCGTCCAATCCAAACGTTTGAACCAATGACAATTGGGGCCGAAGTATGTCCAGCATAACGCAATAAGCTATTCTGGCTCATGCGATGATTCGCATCGCGCACACTGGTATATTCACCAATCATGCTACCGGCTCCAATCTCAATATTCGCGTATGAAACCAGGTGTACACCACGCGATAAAACAACATCATGGCCTATCGTAATACACCCTTGTTCTTGGGTTTCTAAATATAAATCACGATACAAAAGCAGATTATTGCCAAAATGAATTTCTCCCGTTCCGTGAACTTCTGGGCAACTATAGACAACAACACTCGGATCAAGTGAGGTTTTAATCTTAGCCCCTAAACAAGCGTGTGCCCAAAGACGTTGCCAAGGTTTTTGTAAAGCATTAATGCCAACAGCTAACGGTGTTAAGATTTTACTTGTCCAGCGTTTGATTGAACGTGGCATTTTGCCAAGCCTCCTGATAGGGTGGGCTTTAGTTTTTGTTGCCCACCTATTTATTAATTATTTGTTCGTAGGGGCAATCCCTTGTGGTTGCCCCGTGTTCGTACCCGTGTTCCCTTGTGGTTGCCCCGTGTTCGTCTGGGCAATCCCTTGTGGTTGCCCCGTATTCCAAGCTCGCGCTGTGAAACAGGCCACTAACCCTCGCAATAACCACACTAGATCGCTACTAAAATGACGGGTACGGGCATAATGGGCTTCCACTATCAAACATTCCTCTCTTGGGGCATCGAACGACAACGTCAATTGACTTGGCCCAATTAAACCCACTGGCGCATAATCACGCATTCTTTCCCAAACCTCAATAGGATCATCTGTTTGAGCCGTGCGTGCTTCGGCTTGTTCAGCGGTTTCTGGCCGCACACCTACCATCCGTAATCGGCCTGTGATAACCGCCAATAATTTTGGTAAATGTCGCAATAAGGCAATGGAGGTTGCCCATTCCAAAGCGGTAAAATCACGCGGCCGTAAGATACCGTCTTGATCAATTTGTTTCAGATTACCCCGTAATTTGATTTTTCGTAAAGGTTTCCGAGGATTTTGCAATAATGCCGTTAACAAGGCTAACGGCCATAATGGTATTGAAACCAACAACGTGAATACACCTAAAACACGGTTTAAGACTTCAACAAATTGGCTATACAAGATTGGGAACTTCAAATCGGCCAACAATCGTCTATCAAAAATGGGCTTAACCTTGCCAGTATTGATCGGTATCAACAAATTACCCCAGACAATAGTATTATGTAATTCCACCGATTGACCAATATAAGTGCAGGGCAAGACAACAGTGTTATTAAGCTTGGCATGACGCTCAACTCTCACATCATCACATAATACAACTTTGTCTACTAAACGCGCCCCCGCATGAACGCGGCAAAAAGCGCCTACTAACCCCGTATTATGCGGCATAACCTTAGAACGGCGACCCACTTGTAATTTATCATTGATTTTTCGCACAGGTAAAACTAAAGTAGGAAAATGTCCGGCCAAAACGTCAAGATTAGCCTGGTGAAAAGCTTTCAGGGAATCTAGCATCGATAACTGACCTTCAACCGGAAGCGCGTAAAATGTTGTTTCCTGAGTGTCTGGATTGACAAAAAGCAGGTTTTGATTGAGTTGTTGCGGATTTGCAGATTGATTTTGTGCAATAAAAGGAATGCAAGGAAAACGGACTAAATTACTCGCTTGCCAAGGATTCGGGCCCGTTTGTTTACGCAATAAGCTCATACCCGCATGACATCCTTGAATGGTGGCCACGATTTGTCCATCAAGTTGTTGGGCTTCGGTTAAAAAATCCTGAATCTCAAGACTACGCAGTACATCAGCACGAATAAGCAAATATTCAGAATCACTCAATTGGGCACCTAAGCGAGCAAGCACATCAGGCGGCGCTTCTTGCCCACGACTCAATATATATTCAAACTGTAAACCCCAACGTTCACCATTACCCAAATAACGCTCTATGTAATCAGCAAAAGGTGATATCACGACAAAAACCTCGCGTATACCGCCCATCCATAATGCTTCAAGTGTATATTCAATCAAAGGTTTAGCCGCGATTGGCAATAAAGCAACACAAGTTCTGTGAGTTAAAGGTTGTAATTCTGAACCCTTGCGATCTGCAAATAAAATAGCTTTCATATCAGTTATCAGTTATCAGTTATCAGTTATCAGTGAACAGTTATCAATTTATTTCGTAGAGACGCGATGCCTCGCGTCTCTACATAGGCGGGATTTTCGATTTTGTGCAAAATGAATGGCGAATCGCAAATTTTATGATAGGAATTGTAGAGACGCGATGCCTCGCGTCTCAGAAACTCGATGCATAGAGACGCTTCGCGATCGCGTCTCTACAGGAGCAAAAATTATTCCCGTTTTTTTGTAAGCATAATAGGCATAATTGTGATAAATAATCCCCTTTTCCTTCAAACTATCAACTGATAACTGTTCACTGATAACTGTTCACTGATAACGGTTCACTGATAACTGATAACGAATATTTTCCCAAGCAAACAAGATTAAACAGATATCGGCCCATAGCTTCGTCAATTCTTCAAGGGATAAGCGCAGTACAAGTCGTGATGGGAATGTT
>JAYQWI020000270.1:0-17429 GCA_035871815.2 Candidatus Parabeggiatoa communis | reverse complement strand
TGTTCGGTTTTTGTCAGGCGCATCGATCTCTAAATCAATATGTCCTAATATAATAATTCAATGATGTTTAAAGTCAAGACATTTTTATAAGACTAAGTCAAATATTTTTTTTGGCCTTTAGATATAAAGAAACATTATATAGCAAACTTTTGTCCTTTTTTCAAAGGGCACTTTCAGCCGTTATACTAAAAAAGGGTTAACTTCAAACATTATAATGCCACAAACTCTTTTCTTATTAATCTAGCCAATCAAGCCCACTTTTTCGTCAGTCACGCCAAAATGAGCGTCAGATTCAAGTCATTAATTATATACTAAATTGAATTATCTTTAGAGGAACTTGCAAAACGCAAAAATTGGGCTTTGGAAAATCGAAAGTCGAAACTGGGAATTTCCAATTGGAAATTAAAATAAAGCTCACATAATCTAATAATCTAATAAAAAACAATAATATTAAAATAAACATTTTTATCTGCTGTCTAAGCTCAATCAGCATTCTATTCTTAACTTAAACTTGTTTGCCTATTTAGAAGTGTGTACACAAAAATTTAAAAAAAACGCAGACGATGAACGTGCTAATTTTTTGAATTGAGTTTAGAGCCTCTTGCAAAACGATTAAGCAGAAACGATAAAACGAGAAATTGATACGCCTTTCAGTCGTTGATTTGTGGTTGCATGTCGACGTTTTGCAAGTTCCTCTTTAGATAAACGAATTAAGATTTATTCTCAATAAGAATCCATACGTTTGTTGTTTTTATTCATAAGGGTTTTAAATCAATATACATTGTTCTCATTTACCCAAAAGGCCAATTCGTTTATCCTAGTTATTCGTTATACTTAACGACAATGCGTTATAAAAAACGGATAGCTGATGAACGCCAGACTTTATTAAGGCATGTCGTTGTTGAAAAGGTATTATAGTCATTGTACAGACATAAGTGTTATTCCTTGAAGCTAAGTGATTTATTTTTTGTCTTGTATTTTTTAATCTTTTAATTTAATCATTATAATTATTTAGAGATCGGTTATTAATTAATATTCAATACCCCAAAAATCTATTTCTTTTTATAGTATTATTTAATTCGGGTACAGCTCGCACAAGTGAATAACAGGTTGTCCCTAAAGAGCCATGCGGGTATTAAAAATCAATGGGTTATAGTTGTTAGGTTGAGCTTATAATTACATGGGGCTTCGTAAAGTACCCATTCGCAAAGTATTATATATAAGTATAAATCGTTTAGCTACATGCTTATGTTTATAGGTACTAGCGAATAACAAATAGCGAATCTAAATATGAAGACTCATATTTAGGGCATCGGCTTACTTTATTTATTAAAAAGAGTGTATCTCAAAAAGAGCGCCTTTACTAAAAAAAGTCAAGGCGGATTAAGTTCATCCCTAGACTGTTGAGAAAATAAATAAAAGATTGATAGTCAATTTTTAAGTTCGTTTGGTCTATTCGCCATAAACCCTATATAAAAAATGTTATCAAGGCTGTTCAAAGATTCGCTATTCGCTATAAACCTATCGAAAATTAGCGAATCCAAGTTTGAAAACAAAACTTCTCGTTACGAAAAATACCAAAAGGCAAAAGAGAATTTTACAGCTTTCAGCAGGTTTCACAATAATCACCCTCAAATTTCAGGATAAAATATGTCAAATCAACAGCCATTTAAAGATCCACAAGAGATTTTTCAAGCCTTTAGCAACAAGGAAACTGAGGAAGTCTTGCAAAACTTTGCTACCCATCAATGGCAGGAAATGCTCAGAGGATTCATGCAAGCTTGGAATACACTGACAACACAATCGCTGCAAAATCCCCATGGCTGGGTGGAAATCATGACCCATTATCAACAACAACAGATGACTTTATGGCTCAACATGTTGGGTGCAAAGTCGGGTGAGCCTGTTGAACCCGTAGTCTCCCCCAAATCGGGTGATCGTCGCTTTAACGCGCCAGACTGGAATGAAAACCCCATATTCGACTACATCAAACAATCTTATTTGTTAGCCTCTAATATGCTAAATGACATGGCAGCGGCCACACAGCTTGATTCGGAAAATCAGAAAAAACTGACTTTCTACACCAAGTACTTTATTGATGCCATGTCGCCTACCAATTTTGCCGCAACCAATCCCGAAGTCATGCGGCTGGCCGTCGAAACCAAGGGACAAAGTCTTATTGATGGCTTGAAAAACCTACTCACTGATATGGAAAAAGGCCGTATCAGCATGACAGATGAATCAGCCTTTGAAGTTGGCAAAAATCTCGCCATCACCCCTGGTGCGGTCATCTACGAAAACGAATTGATGCAATTGATTCAATATCAGCCCACCACCGAAACGGTATTAGATCGTCCTCTCATTATCGTCCCCCCTTATATTAATAAATATTATATTTTAGATCTGAGGCCCGAAAATTCCTTTGTCAAATATGCCGTTGACCAAGGCAATACTGTTTTTGTAATCTCTTGGATCAACCCAGACAAAAACCTGAGCAAGCTCGAATGGGATCATTATCTCACAGATGGCGTTTTCAAGGCCATAGAAATCGCTAAAGCGATCACGGGTGTCGAAAAAGTCAATACCACATCTTGGTGTATTGGGGGAACCTTATTAGCAAGTGCCCTAGCCGTCTTGCATGAAAAACAAGACGATTCTGTCGCATCAGCAACTTATTTTACGACTATGCTCGATTTTTCAGAACCGGGCGATCTCGGCGTATTTATTGATCAAGTACAAATTAGCCAAGTCGAATCACAGCTAGAACACACTGGTATACTCTCAGGCAAAGATTTATCCCTAACGTTTTCGATGCTCCGGGCTAACGACTTAATTTGGTCCTACGTCGTCAATAACTATCTCAAAGGGCAAACGCCAACGCCATTTGATATTCTATACTGGAACAGTGATCCTACCAACTTACCGGCTAACATGTACCGTTACTATATCCATAATATGTATATGGAAAATAATTTGATCAAACCCAATGCCTTAACGATGTGCGGTGTACCCATTAATTTGAGAAGCATCAAAACGCCCTGCTACTTTCTCTCAACGATTGATGACCACATTGCGCCGTGGCAGACCACATTTAATGGTGCACAATTAATGTCAGGAGAATTTGTACTGGGTGCCAGCGGACATATTGCCGGTGTTATCAACCCGCCTGCTAAGAATAAACGTCATTACTGGATTAATGGCGAATTGGAGCAAGGCGCAGCCCACTGGTTAGAAACGGCACAATCTCAGCCTGGTAGTTGGTGGCCTCACTGGAATGAATGGCTTAAAAAACAAGGGGGTGATGAAGTAGCCGCCGCCACAACCTTAGGCAACGCAGACTATCAGAAGATTGAAGACGCACCAGGACGTTATGTCAAAAAACGCATTTGGGATTAATGAAAACTGAAAAAATCTCTGAGCGAATAGCGAATGGGTATGTATAGTATATAGTTGCAATTCAATAGGACAAGCAAGGCTAAAGCCTTGCACGTTCATTCGCTACACCCCGATGCACCTATCAATTTATAAATTGGTCACGCATAAATGCGACCGCACAGTTATAAATATTTGATATTTACGTTAAAATTTTTTGGAGGCAAAGCGCCAAGTTTTGAAAACGGATAGGTGCATCGGGCTACACCCTAACGGGTTTGACGATCAGAGTTTTGCTTCTTTACAGATGAAGGCTGATACTAAATGCTTGTGTATAACAATGAGTGAAATAAATCCCTAATATCATCCCTTTTTCAAGGATGGATTTAAACAACCCGTAAAGATTTGAATGTGAATAGCCTTCGTCGCGACAATTTTTGCAAAAACTTGTTCAGGCTAAAGTTTAGCCAAGCTAAACTTTAGCCTAAACGCCAAACCTCAATGCCATTGATTTATTGTAAGTACTGAACCACAAATAAACCCGTATTTTACAACAAAGGGCTGTAGCTAAGGATTGCCCCCTACACACCTGAAAATTTATGGTTCAGTACTTACCATTACTGGGCTATGGCCCCATCGCTTACCGTTCATCCTTATACACAAGTTGCTTATGCCTTGCCACCCATTGCGCTTCAAGAACAAAACACTTACGGGTTTAAACTCTCTCGTTCATCGTTAGAAAGAAAAATAGCAAAGCAAACTCTCGTCAAGAATTGGCGTTCAAACTGAGCCTTATAAAAAGACAGTTGGACAATTACTCATGAACCTATCCCACTATTCAAAAATACTGAATAATGAACAAAAATTGTTGGTTTTTTGACCAAAAAACGAGGTTTAAGAAATCAGATTTTTTCAAAAAATCGGATTTCTAAGCTCAAAGACGAATAGTGGGATAGGTTCATGTTCAAACAGGGAGATAATAATGTTATTTGCTGATTTGGCGGCAGAACAATTAATCAGTGCCGAAAAAGATAAAGGTAGAATTGTGCTTGAAGTCGGCAGCGATAAATAAATTATGCCATGTCATAAATCAGTCAAAAATTATCAAACTAAAAAGCCACGTTTGAGGTCAGTTTTTTTAACTGATACTAAATTAAGGTTAAAAGTTTTATCAAATCCTCCAAAGTAAAAGACTTAGTAAAAATCTTTTCACATTTAACAAGTGAAGCTTGGCACTTTGTCGCTTGACTTTACCACAGGTTTCACATTCAAATACATTACCGCTTGGCGCTTGACTCAGTATTCGCTTGTTGCCTTCGATAATTATTTTTTATGAACAAAAATCTCTAATAATACTCATTCTCTTTGAGAAGTTTATGGAAGCTATTCCTCAAGCGAATTTTTCATTTTTTTTAATATAAAGGAAGCACTGTGACTGAATTTGAAGGCCAAATTTGGGCCGCTCAAGACAATGATGAAGTCAATTTCTTATGTACCACCAAACGAATTAAACACAAAATTCAAGTTGTTAACGAAAAAGGCCGCGAACTGCGCCTATCCGAAGATAAATTGTTATGGCAGCATCCCAGCACCGCTAGAGGTGTTGAAGATTGGCAAAACAAATTTTTGAAAATTCAAGCTACGGTAAACTCCTTGTGTGATGGCATTGATGTTGCTCTGCTATGGGAAACGGCGTTAGAGTTAGAAATATCTGACATTAACGAATTAGCCGAACTTTATTTTGGGGAGGAAATAAGCACCGAACACTTAGTTGCACTTTGGCAAACACTGGCTCAGGATCATTTGTATTTTAAACGTCGGGGCAAAAATTGGGAAATGCGTACTTTTCAACAAGTTGAAGAGGTTAAAACGCAACGTGAACGTGAACAGGCACGGATTAAAGCACAAGCGTTAGCGCGAGACTTGTTACAACCCATCGCTAAAATTCCACTACCCGCCTTTCCACATTTAAACACGCAAAATGCCGAAAATGATGAGCAAGCCGTTTTTCAGGTTATCGAAACACCTGAAGAAATTATGCCATTTATAGAACGTTTAGAAGCTTGGTTACGAGGCGATACTGACAAAGATGTAGAAGAACTTATCAACCGCAATGCCGTCGCGGTGAAATTGCCACCACGCGAATTAGCCTTTGAAATTTTGCAAAAAATCGGGCGTTTACCTCTTGATGCTGATCGCGATGTCATTATCGCAGGATTGAAGCCTGAATTTTCGGCAGCTATCAATGAAACCGTTCAAGCGGTGAAACCTTGGCAACCGACAGAGACACAAAACATAACTGATGTGCTATTCAGTATAGATGATGAAGATACGCGCGAAGTGGATGATGCACTGAGCATTGAACGAGATGGCCCGTTGTGGAAAATGACGATTGCCATTGCCGATCCCGCCAGTGTCATTCATCGTGGCGAGCTTTTGGACAAAGAGGCGATGCGGCGTGGTACCACTGTTTATTTACCGACACAAACGATTTTAATGTTACCAGAACGCATTTCTTGTGATATTGCCAGTTTAACGGCCGGACAAGTTCGCTCATCCCTTGTTATACGTGCATGGTTAAATGCAGTAGGGGAAATAACGAAAAGCAATATCAATAGAGAGCCAATACGAGTACTCAAACGCCTGGACTACATCGAAGCCGACAGACTGATTGCACAAGAACAAGATGAGACAGCTCAACGACTGCGCGAATTATTGAATTGTGCTAAACAATTGCATGCTAAGCGCCTGGCCTCCGGCGCATTTACCCTGCAACGTCCTGAATATAAAATCAGTGTCAATGCAGACAAGATTAGCATTAATATGATTGAGCGAGATTCACCTAGTCGCCTACTGGTAGCCGAAATGATGGTATTAGCAAACCATATTGCTGCCAAGTATGCATTCCATCATCAAGTACAACTCATTTACCGTGTTCAAGATCCACCATTGGAACCGATTACCGAAAAAATGGCCGCCGATCCGCTAGGCTTTCATAAAGTGCGTAAATTCTTAGGCCGTTCTTCATTATCCTTACAAGCAAGTGGACACAGTGGCTTAGGTTTATCCATGTACACGCAATTATCTTCACCGCTGCGCCGTTTTGCCGATTTAGTCATGCAACGGCAATTGATGGCACACTTGGTGGGTGAAGAATTACCTTATGATCAAGAGGAATTGTTGAAAGTACTCGAAACGGCTGAACGAACCGCACGCGAGTCTCGCTTTGTTGAAAACGAAGCTAAAAAACGCTGGCTTATGCAATATTTGAAACAAACTTGGAAAAACCAGCCTCTCAATGTTCTCATCATTAGCGAAGTGAAAGCAGGTTACAAAGTCGAAATACAACCCTGGGGCGCCGAGGGCTTTTTGGCAAGCTCAAATTATTTTCAAACGGGTCAACTGGTTAGGGCCGTTATTGATAAAATTCGTGTTAAAGCTGGGAATCTCCGCTTAAAATTAGCGACATAAGGCTTCTTGGTACTGGGGTTATTCAAGGGGTCGTGAGTATTGGGCTGCGATATCAGTGAAAAAAGGCAATATTGAGGCCGGATCACATTCCTAATTTTTGTAATCCCTACAAACCAATGCAGGTATTAAAAATAAATTCATTGTCCCGAGGCTCTTGCAAAACTCTTGGAGATAAACGAAAAATCAATAACTTACCTGCTATTAAGTACTCGTAAGTTATTGATTTATTGTTGAGCATCAGAATTTTGCAAGTCCCTCCCAGTTGACAGATTAAATACAAACTGGGGCAAGTTAAAAAGACATCAGTACTGTAATATCTCTATTGAGTTTGTAGGGACTACCAACTATATTTAATTGAAGACATGCAATATAGCCGAAAGGAATGAACGCAAATTGTCCTTCTTATCATGATGGGAGTTAAATTGTAAATTAGCTATTAATCACGTTAATCAATTTAATCATGATAATCACCGTTCTATTGATCTTGTCAATGATCTCCCTCCTTTTAAATAAAATCCCCTTGATTTCAAAACAATCAAAAAATCAAAAATCGATTTCACGCTTTCAGAAGTTTTTGCACGCAAAAACGGTTTGCGTGAAAATGTTATTGTCCATTTTTCCATTCATGAAAAATCAAACTTGATGAATGGATAATTCATTAATAAACCATTCCCAATTCAAAATTTCCAACATGTTTAAATTCCAAACCTTTAAAGAAAAATCACTTACTCGTACCACGCTTTTCAAAATTGGCATCTGGATTACGACAGTCATTATTTTAGCAGCTATCACCAGTTACTTAGTGGTTGCTTCAAAAATTGAGAAACAAACCCTTCACCAACTTGAAAACTATATTGCCGCACGGGGAGAATGGGAAAATAACCTCTTTGAGTTAGTACAAGACAATCACGCTTTATTGGAAACAGCAATAATAGAACAACTAGAGAATCTTCAATCTAATACTTTAGCGACATCTCCTAATGAAAAGGGAAAAGCGACGTTTGACTATTTGTTTACCCGTTATGCCGACGGCGTGATTCGAAATCACCCTGAACATTTTGATAGCTTAAAAGACAGTTGTGTTTACATTAATAAATCATTACCTATTACCAGTGAGCTTCAGCAGCAAGTACTGACTTTTTACGAATTGACTAATCAATATGGCCAAGCTTGGTCAAATCGTTTTGAAAACACCTACCTTTTGACAACCAACAAATTTCTCTCCCTATATTGGCCTAACGTACCCACTTGGTGCCAGGATGCGAAGGCCGATTTGGACTTAACTCAAAAAAAATATTTTTTGGATGCTGATCCACAACATAATCCAGATAGCACAACAGTCTGGAGCGGTGTCCACTATGAGCCCATTGCCAACAAATGGCTGGTATCTGCCATCACACCCGTTAATATTGACGAACAACACATTGTCAATATCGGTAATGACATAGAATTTGGCGATTTAGTGGAACGCACCCTCACTCAACGTTTAGAAAATACTTATAACATGATTTTCAGAAATGACGGACGATTGATTGTACATCCGCGTTGGATTTACCAAATCATGCATAAAAACGGTCATTTCAATATGCTTACAGATGGCAATCCCCAATTGAAACGCATTTTTCATCTGGTGCAAGAAGCGGGCAGTGGTATTGTTGAAGATGAAGAAAATTATCAATATCTGGCGATTACCAAAATGGCAGCAACTGGCTGGTATTTTGTTATTGTTTATCCAAAAACGTTTGTTGCCGAAACCGCTTGGCAGACAGCCCAACTGATTTTGATTTTAGGCATCCTCTGCGTCTTCATCGTCCTAACGCTTGTATACATCATCATGCACCAGCAAATCACGAAACCCCTAAAAGATCTTCTGATAGCCGTATACCGACTGAGTGATCATAACTTTGATCTACATTTCACATTAAATAGAAACGATGAATTAGGACACCTAGCTGATTCCTTTAACGCCATGGCAACCATTTTGGCTGATAGAGAAAAACAACTGATTGATTATGCAGATGATTTAGAAGACAATGCGACAGAACTCACCCACGCGAAAGAAAAAGCCGAAGCGGCTAACCTTGCTAAAAGCCAATTTATTGCCAATATGAGCCACGAATTGCGGACACCGCTTAATGCCATTATTGGTTATAGTGAAATGCTACAAGAAGATGCACAAGACTTGGGGGAAGAAGATTTTGTTGACGATCTGACTAAAATTCAATCCGCAGGTCAACATTTATTAGGACTCATCAACGATGTATTAGATATTTCCAAAATTGAAGCGGGTAAAATGGAAATTTATTCCGAAACGTTTGACTTATCATTTATGCTTCATGAAGTGGTTAGCACCGTTCAACCTTTAATAACCCAAAACAATAACACGCTTCAAACGCAATATAGTGACAACTTAGGAAATATGCATGCTGATCTCACTAAAATACGACAATCTCTGTTAAACTTGCTCAGTAATGCATCTAAATTTACAGAAAGGGGCATCATTACCTTAATCGTCACCCGCCATGTTGAAGAAAATCCACAGTGGATTGAATTTAGTATCAAAGATAACGGTATTGGCATGACTGAAGAACAGAGCCAAAAACTGTTTCAAGCCTTTACCCAAGCCGATGCTTCTACCACACGCAAATATGGCGGAACCGGCCTAGGCCTCGTGATTACCAAACGTTTCACCGAAATGATGGGGGGTACTATCAGCGTAGAAAGTGAATCTGGACAAGGGAGTACTTTTAATCTCTGTTTACCCGCGATAGTGGTTTCCACAGACTCCACGCCACTTTCAAAAAAGGAAAGCACATCTCATCAAAAAGCCTCTTCAGGATCAGGTATTGTGCTAGTGATTGACGATGATCCCACTGTCCGTGATTTATTTAAAAATGACTTAAGCAAACTGGGTTATCAAGTGGTTGTTGCCAATAATGGCGATGAAGGTTTAAGACTCGCGCGTCAATTACAGCCTGAAGCCATTACCCTTGATGTCATGATGCCTGGTATGGATGGCTGGATGGTATTATCGGCCCTCAAAGCCGACCCTATTTTAGCCGACATTCCAGTCATTATGGCATCAATCATTGAAGACCATAAACTCGGCTACTCTTTAGGCGCAGCCGACTACTTGATTAAACCCATCAATCGCCAGCAATTAGTGACTGTCTTGGATAAATACCACATTAATAGCCAAGCTGAGCATCATTTGATGATTGTTGAAGACGATCAAAACACGCAAGAAATGATAGAAACCCTGCTTAAAAAAGCGGGCCTACAAAGCACAATCGCCAAAAACGGTCGGATTGCTTTAGAAAAAATGGTTGAAAAACAACCCGATTTAATTTTGCTTGATTTAATGATGCCAGAAATGGACGGTTTTGAATTTGCCGCCCATTTGCGCGAACATGAACAATGGTGCAAAATTCCCGTTATTGTTTTAACGGCCAAGACTTTAACTCAAGAAGAACATGAACAACTCAATAAAAATGTCCAAACCGTGTTTCAAAAAGGGGCCTATCACCAAGACAAATTATTAAAAGAAATTAGAGAATTACTCAAAAACCAGCCCTTTCAAAAAATGAAAAATGCTCCGATTGAAGTTGACCTAAAAATGAAAAATGTAGATTGATGTTGAAATGATTGAAGTCATGTTAATCAGCGAAAATAAGGATGTCAGCGTCATCTGCGTTCTCTCTTTACCATTCACAATTAATTACCATTCACCATTATAATAAATTATGTCCACACCAAGAAACTTTATTCCCTTAAATGTTGCTATTCTCACTATTTCAGACACCCGCACTGATGAAAACGACACATCCGGCAAAACCCTCGTTGAACGCCTAACGAATGCCGGGCATCACCCAGCCGATAAAACGATTGTGCCCGATAACATTTACCAAATTCGGGCAATTGTATCCAAGTGGATTGCCAACCCAGACATTCAAGCCATTATCACCACCGGCGGCACTGGTGTCACCGGCAGAGATGGCACCCCAGAAGCCATTCAACCCCTACTAGACAAACAACTGGAAGGTTTTGGTGAACTGTTTCGCGCCATCTCTTATGAAGAAATTGGCACCTCAACCCTCCATTCCCGGGCCCTCGCAGGTGTTGCCAACGGCACCTATATTTTTTGCTTACCCGGCTCATCAGGAGCCTGCAAAACCGGTTGGGACAAAATTATTCAACCCCAAATCGACAACCGTACTCGCCCCTGCAACTTTGCAGAAATGATGCCCCGTTTACAAGAATAATAGTAGAGACGCGATGCCTCGCGTCTCTGTCAAGCGTCGAAAAATCATAATAGTAGAGACGCGATGCCTCGCGTCTCTAGTCAAGCGTCGAAAAATCATAATAGTAGAGACGCGATGCCTCGCGTCTCTGTCAAGCGTCGAAAGATCATAATAGTAGAGACGCGATGCCTCGCGTCTCTGTCAAGCGTCTCTACATCATAATGGTTTCGACGCGATGCCTCGCGTCTCTGTCAAGCGTCTCTTTGAAGCGTCAGATTAGAGAGACGCGAGCATCGCGTCTCTACATACAATGAGAGAAAACTGATAGCTGCTTACCCCATTATGATAATTGATAAGATAACTGATAACTGATAACTGATAATCACAATGCCTCAACTTTTAACACTCTCCAGAGCAGCACGCCTCGTCGGTACAACACGTAGCACACTTCAAAAAAAAATCCAAAGTGGCGAATTATCTACCTTTGAAGGTGAAGTTGCTGTCACTGATTTATTACGTGCTTACCCCGACACGACAATGGAAGATACCAGCATGCTAGAGCGGGTAGAACAAATCAAAGCAAACGCTGTCTACGATAAACGACCAGAATATACCGCTTTACCCAGTCCAGAAGTGTTGTTTGCTCGTCTTATCACTTTAAGTCAAGAACTGATCTCAACCAAATTAGAACTCAAAAGCTATTCAGAACTGATTGAAACACTCAGTCAAAAACTGATTGACACTGAGAAAACCGATCAAGCTAATTTGCGCTCTCAGATCACAGCACTGCATGACTGGTTAAAAACAGAACGACAAAACCGTTCTCAAAAAGTCAGCGAACCGACAGCACAATTACTTGCCAAAGATACCCTCCTTCGGATTATGGCCGCCCATGTCAAAGTCATTCCCAGTGGCCATGAATTTTTTATCGAAGGCAATGACTCCATTCTGGAAGCCGCCCTGCGCGCCGGTTTAGCCTTAAATTACGGCTGTACTGGGGGCAATTGCGGATTATGCAAAGCACGAGTCGTTTCAGGCGAAGTGCAACAAATTCGCCACCATGATTATGTGATCAGCGAAGCCGAAAAACGGATGAATTACAAACTGATGTGTTCCTGTACCGCTGTCACCGATATCACCATCGAAGCCGCAGAAGCCCACAGTGTCGCAGATATTCCCCAACAAGAGATAGAAGCAAAAGTCAAAAAGCTTGAACACCTAGCTGATAATCTCTTAATACTGCATCTCCAAACCCCCAGAACCCAAACTTTACGGTTTTTTGCCGGCCAAAAGACGACCTTGATTTTAGAAGACGGCCTATCAGCCGACTACTTCATTGCCAGTTGCCCCTGTGATGGACGCAACCTAGAATTTCATTTAGACCAACGCCCAAACGATCCCTTTACAGAAACCGTTTTTAACCGATTAAAAAAAGGGCAAATCGTAAACCTTAAAGGGCCAAAAGGCGATTTTGTGCTACAAGAAGATTCAACGCGCCCCGCCCTCTTCATCGCCTATTCCCACGGCTTCGCCCCAATCAAGAGTCTAATTGAACACGCCATCGCGTTAGACACCGTGCCCAGCTTCCACTTATATTGGATTGCCTCCCAAAAAGGCAAACACTACCAAAATAACTGGTGCCGCGCCTGGGCAGATGCCTTAGACAACTTACACTACACCCCCCTAATGGCTGACGCGCATGACGAAACACTATTAGAACAATCCTTAACCCAAATCATTAAAGATTATCCCAAACTTAATGACTTTGAAGTCTACATCGCAGGCCCAGAAGCCTTTATTACAGCCGCTAAAGCCATGCTATACCAACATCACCTACCCGCGTCACAATGTCATACCGATATCCTTAATGAGATGTGATATCAATGCCCCTTTTGTTTGTAGTAGGCGATTTATCGCCTTACTCAAGGCCGGCCTTAAGGCGATTTATCGCCTTACTCAAGGCCTTAAGGAATTAAACATTGTTAATTTAGTGAGTATCAGTCAAAAACAAAACTGACATAAGACGTGGCTTTTTAGTTTAAGAGTTTTTGACTGATTTATGACATGGCACGATTTATTTATCGCTGCCGACTTCTAAACGTCCTTTTCCCTTAAAAAACCAATCCCCTTGAAGCAATCCCCCCCCCTTCTTCGCACCCACAGCATCTTTGCAGTAAAAAAATCAGCTAAACCCACTATTTTAATGATATTATCATAACTTATTGAGAGCCTGTTTTAAAAGTCTGCTTAACAGTTAATAAACTCTTTTTAAGTCGCTAAAACGCCTACTACAAACGGTGAAATTTAATTTATGTTAGAAAATCTGATTGCTATTATGGATGGATTTGGTACAACTGGAGTTGATAAGACAATCTGTGGCATTTTTAAAAGTCATGGTGAGAAAATAAGCCAATCCCTTGAACAAATGACAATGACTGTTGAATGTCTTTCAGATAAAATCTGGTACGCTCCAAATGTCATGAGTGTGCAGGATATTAGTCAATATCGTCAGTGGATTGTAGAAGATTTGCCGGAAGCGCGGGTTTTATTAGAGCCTGTGCAGCGTGTTCTCAAAAGTGAGATATTGTCTTCAGCTATGATTATAATGCCTGATAAAATGCAGAGGGCGTTCGCAAAAAATCCTTGGGATGTATTAACCGATATCCGTCCCATCAGCACCATTTTGACGTCTCATGCCAATATGATACCCGTGCTATTTGCTTACGAAGGTGTGCAATATCTAGGCTGGCAAATGAGTAGTCGTTTACCTCAATTGTTTGATTGCCAGTATAATGAATCATGGGCACCTCGCGAATTATTAGATTCCGCTTTAGCCTCTAACGAGAAAAAACAAAATGAAAATCTGCCTTTTGTGCCTAATGAAGTCTTCTACACACTGCAAGGGCATCAAGATTGGGTCAATTCAGTCGCCTTTAGTCCCAATGGAAAGCTACTTGCCTCTGGCGGTGAAGATCACACTATCAAATTATGGAAAGTGAAAACCGGTAAAGCAATCCGCACTATAAAAAAACGGTGGTGGCGAAAAGGACATGAAGCCCCCGTGAGAAGCGTTGCTTTTAGCCCTGATGGAAAGACTTTAGCATCAGGCAGCGATGATAATACCGTCAAACTATGGAACGTCAAAACGGGTAAACTACTTCATACCCAGCCAGGAAATGGATTGTGTGTCAAAACGGTCAGTTTTAGTCCCGATGGACGCACCTTAGCATCGGAAAATGAAAGCATAAACTTGTGGGAAGTCAAAACCGGTAAAGCACTTTTTACCCTCAATGGACAAAATGGGATCGCTTTTAGCCCAGACAGTCGTATCCTCGCTTCCGAAGGTAAAAACAATACGGTCAAACTATGGGAAGTGAGTACTGGCAAAGAACTCAGTATCTTGAAAAGACATACCGATTCTATTGTGACGATTGCCTTTAGTCCTAACAACACGACGCTTGCCTCAGGCAGTGAAGACGAAACCATTAAGTTATGGGATGTGATTACCGGTAAAAAGTTATATACTTTAACAGGACATAAACATTCAGTATTATCTGTCACCTTTAGCCCAGACGGACATCTCCTAGCCTCAGCAAGTGCTGACAGTACCCTCAAATTATGGGATATCAGCAATGGCCATGAACTGTGTTCCTTGCAAGAACATAAATGTCAAGTCAATTCTGTCGCCTTCAGTCCCGATGGTAGCCTAATTGCCTCAGCGAGTAATGATCATACGATTAAATTGTGGCAGGAAATCCCCTTAGCCTCCCCTTTAGGTTAGTTCTTATCTTTACCCTAGTTTGTGAGTTTTTTCCGTACAAACGTGAGTTTTCAGTACAAATTAGCTACACTTATCGAATGTTCAGCATTCACACACAACGATTTATGGGTAAAGCTAAGTATAGGTTCGTTAGGGGGCAAACCCTTTCGGTATTGAATGTAAATAAACTTGGAGATTATCAAGCAATATCAAAAAGGCCTCATCACGAAGGATTGAATGTGAAAAGCAGCAACCCTCATCGTTATACCAAATCCCTTACGGATTTAATAGTTTAATAATTAACCATTAACCATTAACCACTAACCATTAAGAATACTTATGAATAAGACATTTAAAATGCTAACAATTGTTAGCCTATTATTACTGTTAACAATCGGTATAATGGAACCGGCTGTTGCCGGCCCTGGGGGAAAGATTGCCTCTGCCCTCTTTCAAACTTTGTGGGGCAAAGTGTTATTGTTTTTCCTGGTTATTCTTTTTTTACCCCTCATTTTGTACACGCTCGTCAGAGAATATCTTGCACAACGTCGCACGCTCAACGATTTGCGTCAACTCGCATTGGTCAATGACTTGTTTGATTGGTTAAGTTTGCGAGATCGCATAACAGATTGTTTTTACCACGTACATGCCGCATGGCATAATGAAAATATGGTAGAAGCATCTGAATGGGTCACGAACTGGTACTGGAAAAATCAGCAATTAGTTTATCTGGAAGGTTGGGCAAAAGAAGGCCTCGTGAATCATTGTCAAGTCAAGAAAATTAGCAGTATCAGGCCATTGTTTTTAGCTTACCGAGGAGACGATAAGCAAGCAGAAGGTTCCAGAATTGTTGTTTCTATTGCAGCTTATATGGAAGATTATCTCGCAAAACGGGAAACGGGCCTTCTTGTAGAAGGAAAAAAAGGGTTTCAAGAAGTGGAAACGGTTTGGACTTTCAAAGTTCAAGAAGGCCAATGGGTGGTTGCCAATATTGAAGAGGATATGCTATCACTAGAGTATGCCCAACTGGCTAATGAACTACCCGCGTATGTAGAGGGATACAAGGAAGTTTACAAAGGTAGGTTGTTTTAAAACTTATGATGGCGCTAAAGCGCCTACTACAACAAACAAGACGACTATTTTGAATGCCCAAATAGAACTGAATGCCGCTTTAGCTACCCCCATCATATTGGCTGGTCAAAAACAAAATGCCTACTTACGGATAGGGATGACTGGCACCCGTGTTGAAAATGAAAAAGTGGCTCCCCTTAATGTGGTGTTGGTTATTGATAAATCGAGATCGATGCAAGGTGAAAAGATTCGCCAAGCGAAGGATGCCGCTTTGATGGTGCTTGAGCGATTGCGTAGAAACGATATTTTCTCAATAGTCACTTATGACCACCGTGGCGAAATTCTCTTACCTGCAACGCCGGCACAAGAGAAAGATATCATCAAAACAGCCATCAATAGAATGCGGGCTGGGGGACAAACAGCACTTTATGATGGAATAGAAAAGGGCGCGAAGGAAATTAAAAAATTTTTAGATCGTAATCGTATCAATAGAATTATATTAATTTCTGATGGACAGGCTAATGTTGGCCCTAATTCGCTTAGTGAATTAGGGGAACTCGCCACCTCTTTGGGTCAAGAAAATATTGTTATCACCACCATTGGTTTAGGATTAAGCTATCATGAAGACTTGCTGACCGTCTTAGCCAAAAAAAGCGATGGTAATCATATATTTGTAGAACAGGCAAGCGATTTAGTCCATTTTTTTGATCTTGAATTTAGTGATCTTTTTTCCGTCGTAGCTCAAGAAGTGACTGTCACCCTGATTGGAGTTAATGGCGTGCGTATCATTCGCGTGTTAGGCCGAGAAGCGACAATCCAAGGACAAGAAATTTCAGTCAAACTGAATCAACTTTATAGCAAGCAAGAAAAATATGTCTTAGTCGAACTAGAAGTGCCCCCTTGCCAAGCCACCGAAAAGCATGTCATTGCAGGCGTAGCCGTTGTTTATCGTCAAATGAACGCCTGCACAACGGATCGCGTCAGCAATCTTGTCACAGCACGCTTTACCAATTCACCAGAAAAGGTAGAAGAAAAGACAAATAGAATAGTGATGACAGCCGTAGCAGAACAACTTGCGCTGGAAAAAAGTAAACAGGCTGTCAAATTGCGTGATGAAGGAGAAATCAAAAACGCACAACAACTCTTGCTAAACAATGCCGACTTTCTATCGGAAGAAGCCGCCAAATATGGTTCAGACAATTTAAAAAAGCTGAAAGATATCAATCTAAAAGATGCCAATCACTTAGAACAAAAAAACTGGGTAAAGCAACGTAAATCAATGCGTCGGGAACAATATAAACTAGAAACTCAGCAAAATTATTAATTCGCCTGCCATTTTAGTGCCCCCATTTTCGTTCCCAATTTATTTTGCGTGAAGGCATTATAAAGGCCTATCCAAGAAGCAAAATAAATTTTGCACTCCAATAAGTACTGAACCACAAATAAACAGGTATTTTACCGCAAAGAGACGCGAGGCATCGCGTCTCTACGAAACCGCGAATTGTAGAGACGCG
>JAYQWI020000269.1:0-2027 GCA_035871815.2 Candidatus Parabeggiatoa communis | reverse complement strand
TGACAGAATAGTTTTCTTGAGAAAAACCGATGACATGATTATCGTCATTTGCGGGATTCGCCATGATGGCATGATGCCCTAGTAGAAGAGCGGTGCCAATTAAGGTGAAGAGGTGTTTAAGTTTGTGTTTCATGGTGTGTTGATGTCATCGTTTATATTTAAGACGAAAAAATAACGCAAGAGACGCAAGAGGCGCAAAAGACGCAAGAGGTCAGATTTTCAGAAAGCATCGAAAGCATCCTTAAGCGCCTTTAGGGCCTTTAGCGCCTTTAGCGCCAAAGCGCGTTTATTTTTTTTGATAGAAATGTAGAGCAACCTAAATCGTGGCCCGCGCCTAAACACCTAACCTTAATCAATAGCACTAATGCACACACTGTCAAAAGTATAAAAGAGGAAAAAATCGAGTGTAAAGTGCTAAAAATAAATAGGTTAGAGTGCTAAGTCCGCGCAACCACGAAAACCCCAGCCCCTGCTGTGGACGACCGACGAGAACCTGCTACGATAGGCAGCACGACAGTAGTACGGGTTGTCGAAGAACGAGCCGCCACGAAGCAGACGTTGATTTTCACCCTGTTTTTCCCAAATACGGCCATCAGTCGGTGCATTTTGATAATTATCATGCCAAGGATCGGCACACCATTCCCAAACGTTGCCTACGGTGTCATATAAACCAAAGGGATTCGGTTCAAAAGAACCGACTGGGGCAGTTTGTCGACCACTCCATTCACTGCCACTGCTATAACAATTCGCACGATTTGTTCCGATCTCATTCCCCCACCAATACTTCGTTTCTGTTCCTGCACGAGCCGCATATTCCCATTCGGCCTCTGTCGGTAAACGATA
This sequence comes from Candidatus Parabeggiatoa communis, assembly GCA_035871815.2. Lineage (GTDB taxonomy): Bacteria > Pseudomonadota > Gammaproteobacteria > Beggiatoales > Beggiatoaceae > Parabeggiatoa > Parabeggiatoa communis. Next base: position 1,184 of record JAYQWI020000269.1, on the reverse strand, counting down.
TGGCTTTCCCGTTTGTTCCGTTAACCAGTTTAGGTAAGCTGTTGCACCATACCAAGAAACATGAATAATAGGATGATTTTCATAACCGGCTTCTACGATGAAATTTCCTGTAGAACCGGTGAGATGGCTAGATGATCTTTCTGCTTTCGTTGCAAACCAAGGTTCACCTTCAGGCCCGCGACGCTTCACCGTGTTCAAGAAATGCACAAATTCAGCGTGAGTCACCTCATAGCGTCCGATAGCAAAACGCGCCACAGACACCTCATGTACTGGACGTTCATTATAATATCCTCGGCCTTGAATGCCACCCATCCGAAATGTGCCGGCGGGAATCCAAACCATTTCTGGCCCTAAACTCCCATCTTGTAAAGTATCCCTAAAGGTAGATAAATCGGTGGGCACTTGAGTGTTGTCATAGATTTCAAACGGGGCACAATCCGAATGAATCCACTGATTTTGAGTTAAGGCCTCAGCATTGGGAGGCACTAAGATGCCACAAGCGGAATAATGACCAAAAACCAATCCGGCTGGTATGGATAAATTGAGTGGGTACTCAATAGGAGAATCAGCACTCTGTATGCGAGATAAATAAGCTTGAGCGGTATTTAAGGCACTCCATTTTTCAGGATAAACCAAAGTCATAAAATGACCCCCTGGTGTTGTCAAAGCCACATATAAATCCGCCTCTCCACTCCCCTCAACGGTCATTTTTAACGGTAATGTGTCCCCTCCTGTATAACGAGTTTGATTTAAGTCCATCTTGACTGTCAGGGGGCTCAGACAGGCTGCGGCCGAGCTATCTGAGGTTTGTTGGACTTCGCCTATTTGAATATCTGACCAAACGCCGTTTTCACTTTGGACTTGATATAAAACTTGCCATTTGCCAGCGCGACAGAAATAGTCATAAACCGTTTCATAACCTTCGCTTTCCTCGTTATACCGTAATTCGAGTTCGGTACGCGCCCAGTATGTGCCTTCACTTTGATATTCAAGGAAGGGTAAATCAGGTTTAACGACTATGGCACGCGCTTTGAGAATCGGTTCGTCGATGGTTAACCATAAGGTGGCTTTGGCGCTATGCTCTGTCAAGCTGATAGGGGGATGGATTTGTACGATTTCAGGCAGCGGTGCCATATCGTCTTCTTTGCCCCCCAGATAAGTCGTCATCGCACGATTGCCGTCGA
>JAYQWI020000268.1:0-7161 GCA_035871815.2 Candidatus Parabeggiatoa communis | reverse complement strand
TGTGATGTTTATATATTCAGTAGTTTGAAAACAAATAAAAGCAAAATAAACCTGTAATAATTCTAAAAAAAACTTTTAATCGTTTAACCCTAAAATAAATAGGATTCCAACAGTTTTTTTTAGATTTCGTTCATATTTGCTATACTTTACGCAGAAATAACAAAGGAAACCCTTTTTATGCGTGAATTTAATACCTCTGGGCCATGTGATCCTAGCCAACATTACACCGTCATGCGTGATGTATTAATTGCCAAAGGCTTTGATAAAGTGCGAAAAGGGCAGTATTTTACCCTGTTTGCACCCAGACAGAGTGGAAAAACAACTTATTTTCAACTCCTGCTTGAGGCCGTTAAAGAAGAAGGTTTTACTCCGATATGGATTAGTTTTGAGAAATTGAAGACGGTGACAAAAAAAGTCTTTTACCGAGATTTAAATAATCAACTTCATCAAAGATTGCCACAACATCAAATTAAAAAGACTATTACCAATCAAGTTGATCTGGTTGAATTTTTTGAACAGTGCAAGAATCAATCTCTTGTTCTCGTCATTGATGAATTTGAAGGACTACCTGATTCCGTTTTAAGTGAGGTGATGCATGCCTTTCGACAAATGTATCATCAAAAACAATATCATGCTCTCCATGCCTTGATCTTGGTTGGGGTGAGTACCCTTGCTGAATTGGTGATTTCATCAGCTTCACCATTCAATGTGGCCGATGAATTGAAAGTGGCCTATTTTACTGAAGAAGAAGTTACTCAGTTAATCAATCAATATGTGGTCGAATCTGGGCAGTCATTTGAACCCAAGGTGATCAAGGCCATTTATGACAATACTAAGGGGCAGCCTGGATTGGTTTGTGCGCTGGCCGCACATCTGGTTGAAACAGTGCCCGCCAATAAAACGGTGACAAGGGATGATTTTTTCAAAACCTTGAATTATTTCTTAAAATCCAAGTACGATAAAAACATCCTGAATATTGTCCAAAAGGCCAAAGAAAAAAAGGCGTTCATGTACCGTTTGTTATTTGGCGAAGGGCCTATCCATTTTAATATCCATATTGAAGATATCGCTTATTTACATGCTCATGGTGTCATCGAGAATATAGCGGATCGTGTGGGCATACTGGTGCCCTTATATAGTAAGTGTATTATCACGGCCTTTCGTCCGATGCTTAATGGCGAAAAAATGCATTATGGCCTCAAAGCCAATGACACCTTTGATGAGTATCTTAAAGGGGATGGATTAAATATTCACGCCTTATTGAACAAATATCGGCAATACGTGCGGCGGCGTGGCTTCAAAGCTTTTGATACCGAAAATCTGCATGAAGCGGCTTGGCATTATTCCCTTGATGGGTTTATTAACTTTTTTGTGGAAGCCTTGGAGGGACATACTTTTGTAGAAGTGCCTTCGGGTGCCGGACGAACTGATATTTTAATCGTCTATAAAAATCACCGCTATTTGATTGAAGTCAAAGTTTTTAGCAATAATACCCTGCTCAAAAAAGGGAAAGCTCAACTGGCAGAATATCTTCACTCTGAAGCTTTGGATGACGGTTATTGTGTGGTGTTTAGCAATCTGCATACCGATGATGATGAACTCTATTTTGAGGAAAAGCTCAAAGGGAAGTCAATCTATACCTATATTATCTGTACTCACTTTCCAACACCTAGCCGTCTCCCGGTGCCAGAGGAATTGAAATTGACTGAAACCGAAAAAGTGGCAGGTAAAATGCTGAGTATGGGGAGTTTTACTGATGAACAAATTAGCACCGCGACGGGTGTGAGCTTGGACAAAATTAGCTATTTGAGAGAAATTAAGAGTTTGTAAGATAGAAATTCGCGATTGTTTTTGATATAAACCGCTAAAGGATGCTAAAGGCATTAATTCTCAAATGTCGCCTAAAATGAGTGTAGGTATTCGTGACTTGTTTAATGGCTTGATTTAAATCTTCTTCTTCAAGATTGTCTTTCAATTCCACAAAACAAAAAACACGCTCATTCCCTTTCGCGTAAAATACGATCAGATCGCATAAGTTTTCACCTGCCTTGTCTCCCCATAAGAGTTGACATAATTTGCAATCCGTATTGGATTGATCATCTATGAAAAAAAAGAGTATCGTTTCATCCGCTTGTGGTTTTAAGGCTTTACTTTCGTCAAAACGGGTTTTGCTAGGGAGCAAACAAGGCGTTAAAAGTAACGTTTCAAGGATCAATCCTTTATCTGGATCAGAGGCTAATGACATGATTTTACTCCTCAATGGCTGGAAGTAATTGAGGGTAGATGTGAGCAACATCAGAAAAAACATTATCAAACCGACTCCAATCTATCACCCATTCCTCATCAAACGCATCTCTTGTTGTGCCCTCATCAAACAAATAAACGGATACTTTTTCTTGGGAAAGAAAAGCATTGGCTTGTTCTAAATAAAACCGTTCCTTAATTTTTTCTTTGTTATCCTGTTTAGCGGCTGTGATGAGATTAATCAGATGATCAACAAGGGCTGTGGGTGGTGCAGCGAAATCTCTCAGTTAGACTTATCCTTTATTAGATATAATCCTTGTAGTTCGCTTGTGTTTGATATAATTTGGCATAAATACCTTGTTTTTCAATCAATTGTGCATGTTGACCGATTTCAACAATACGGCCTTTTTCCATCACAATAATTCTATCTGCCTGAGCAATAGTAGACAGACGATGGGCAATAATAATCGTCGTGCGCCCTTGTTTAAGTTGATTGAGCGATGCTTGCACTTGATGTTCTGATTGCGTATCTAATGCTGAGGTGGCTTCGTCCAAAATCAGAATCGGGGCATCTTTTAATAACGCACGGGCAATGGCTAGACGTTGACGTTGTCCACCGGAGAGTTTGACACCTCTTTCACCAATCAGGGTGTCTAAACCGGCTGGCATTTTTTGAATAAATTCCATCGCGTAAGCGGCTTCAGCCGCTGCAATGATTTGCTCATTTGAAGCATTCGCCATGGCACCATAAGCAATATTGGCTGCGACGGTATCATTAAATAACACGACTTCTTGGCTAACGAGGGCAATATTCGCGCGTAAGCTTTTTAAGGGGATGTCATTGATATGAATAGTATCAACGAAGACTTGTCCGTTTGTGATGGCGTAAAAGCGCGGAATTAAATTAGCCAGTGTGGTTTTGCCACTACCTGATGCGCCGACAAGGGCGAGGGTTTCACCGGCTTGAATTGTGAGACAAATATCTTGCAAAGCGGGGGTGGCTTGTTCTTCGTAAGCAAAATGAAGGTGTTGAAAAGTCAGTTCACCCGATAACTGTGCGATATTGTCCTTTTCAAGCTTTGGCAGCGTATTCCGATTCGCTTTTCCTTCTTTTGAATTCTCTGGAGAAGACTCTACATCAGGCTCTGACGTTTTATCTATCAATTTAAAGACACTTTGTGCGGCGGCTAATCCTTGTTGCAATTTATCATTGACTTTGGTTAAACGTTTGACTGGCGAAAATAGCATACCCATTGCGGTAAACAATGAAACAAATCCACCTACTGTGATGTTATTGGATGCGGATTGTAGGGCCGCAATATAAATAATGATGCCTAATGCTGAAGCGGTGAGCATTTGCACGGTAAAGACGCTGAATCCTGATGTCATTTGCGTTTTGATTTCTAATTGTCGCACTTGATGGCTGGCCAGTTGAAAACGGTTTTGTTCATAATCATGCCCTCCAAATACTTTAACCAGTTTATGCCCACCGATGGCTTCTTCAAGAACGCGTGTCATCTCGCCCATTGCGTTTTGTATGCTGGTATTCATGCCACGCAATTTTTTGCTGACAAAATAAATAATGAGAATAATCGGTGGCACAGTGGAAAAGACAATTAAAGACAGCTTCCAATTGAGATAAAACATCCATGCCAGTAGGCCTATCACGGCTAAACTGTCACGTATTAAAATCACTAATGCTTCAGTAGCGGCTGCCATAACGCGACTGACATCATAAGTGACTTTAGACAGCAAAACTCCACTGGAGGTTTTATCAAATTCACTGGTTGGTAATGTCAGAATTTTGTCAAACATCGCTGTCCGCAAATCTGTCACTAAATGCGAAGCAACCCAAGTCATGCCGACTGTGCTGGCTAACATGGATAAACCTTTGATTAAAATGAGTGACATCAGAAAAAGGGGCATCAATGCTATGGTATTGGGATCTTTTTCAACAAAGCCACCATCGAGCAAAGGTTGAATCAGAGCGGCTAAAACGGGATCGCTGATAGCCGTGACGATGATTGCCAAAATCGCTAAGGCAAACATACGCCAATAAGGTATAACGTAACGTAATAAACGTAGGTAAAGTGCTTTACTATTCATGGGCATGATTCTGTTTAAATTGTTCTCACGCAAAGGCGCAAAGGCGCAAAGCGTCTTAGCGTGAGATTAAAAAGGCCTGACAGATTGAAATGAATCCTGAAAATCTATAGAATATCTTAAAAATTCAAATGCCCGTTCTTACCAAATCAAATCATCCGGGACGGGATAATCGGCATAAGGTTCGTCTTTCTCAATGGTTTCTTCCTGATTTTTGTGGAAACACCGCACTGATTCGGGTAAGCGTTCCAGAATTTTCTCTGCAATGGCTTCGGGTACTAAATAATACTCGTCTTCCAAAAGCGATATCGCTAATTGCCCGTGATCGAGTTGTTCGCGTTGTTTGAAATCCACTTCCATTTTTTTAACCAACTTGCCATCTAGAAAGTAATAAATCTCCTCTGCTTTTGGATCATTGACATGATGATGTTCAATGAGATCGCGTACTTCAGCTTGACGGGCTTTTTGTCTACGTTCTTTCTCTTTTTGGCGATTCAATTCCTTAGCGCGTTCGATTTCTTCTTCCCGCGCCTTAGCGGCGAGATAGGCTGCGGAGTTGGTGTCCAGCGCGGTTTTGCCTCGTTTCTTCTTTTTTTGCTTTTGTTGCTGATGAGTTTTTGATTTAGCTTGTTGTTCAGCTTTCGATGCTTGTTCTTTGGATACCAAGCCCGTTTTTAAAAGTTGATCCCGTAAAGATTGAGCCATAATAACTCTCCTGTTGTTTATCAGTTATTTTTCATAAAAATAAACGCTAAAGACGCTAAGTCTTAAAAATATCTTTGCTCCCGTTTTTGCGTGAACCGAAGGGCTGCGAAGCGTGTGTGAAATTGCGTTTTGCGTGCTTAATTAAAATAAACCATAATACAATACCAAATGGAAGAACAAGTCGGTCAAATCTGGCATAAATTCATAACACGCGCCGCGGCAAAGGGTTACCCACAAGCCGCGGTCAAATTAACCGAAATCAATAAGGCCGTAGGCGTATTATTTCGTGCCTTAGGCGGAGATGGCGGTTTGCGAGTCGAAGCCACGACGGCAACAAAGCATGGCGCTCGGCGTAATTGGTTACAGCGTATCGCTGGAACACATCAACAGATCGAATTATGCCGACGAAATGCTGAAGCTTTGCAATTGCCAGCACAAATTGATTTGTTCCCGACAAGGGCACTGAATCGTGATTTATATTTATGGTTAGCTGCCCTTGCAGCCGGAGAAATTGATCACAGTTTATCTTGGTTTCAATTAAACCAACAACTGACTCAACAAATATTAGAACGCTTTCCGGGATTACAATACCGTTATCAGTGTCTTGTAGACGCTTTATTAGCATTACGGCCTGATTTGAGCCGTTTACGGCCTGATGAGGCCGCGGCGGAGCGTGCCATTCAACAAGCCTTGCGCCAACCGGGCAGTGTGGCTGCATTACCCGCTGCGAAACGCCCACCTCAACCGATACCGCTCTGGTTACATCCCTCGCCACCCAGAAGCAGCGTCCTTACTGATCAAGGTGATGAAGCCAATACCCAACAATCATCTAGTCAAACGGTAGAACAACGCCGTCGCCGTGGGGAACGCACCGAAATGCCGGATGGCAAAAAAGGCTTATTAGCTTTTCGCCTAGAAAGTTTATTGAGTTTGGCAGACTACGTTAAAGTGGATCGTTGCACAGATGACGAAGAGAATGACAATGCCGCTAAACAAGCTTTAGAGGACATTGATAAAGTCAGTGTGGCACGGGATAACAAATCAGTCGCGACTTCACTGCGTTTTGATCTCGACTTGCCGGCAGCAGAGTATGACGATACGCCCTTGGGTTCTGGAATTGCGTTACCCGAATGGGACTATAAACGGCAAAGCTTGCGTCCCGATTACTGCTGTCTTCAACCTATGTTAGCCACCACAGCGCAGCCGGCAGAATTGCCCACGCATTTAAAACGCACGGCCCAACGTTTACGCCGTCAATTTGAGGCCTTAATGCCCACACGCATTTGGCATAAGGGGCAAGCAGACGGGCCGGAAATAGATTTAGAGGCCTATCTCTTACATCAGGTAGAACGTCGTCAAGGGCGTGTGAGTGCAGAAAGGGGATTATACCGTGATTTTAGAAAAGGCAGTCGGGATTTAGCGTGTTTATTACTCGCTGACTTCTCTCTCTCTACCGATGCTTGGCTCAATAACAAAGCGCGTGTGATTGAAGTCATTCAAGATAGCTTATTTTTATTTGCTGAAAGCCTGAGTGCCAGCGGTGATCAGTTTGCCCTGTACGGTTTTTCTTCCCGCTACCGTAGCCATATTCGTTTTCATACCCTCAAAACGTTTAAGCAAAATTATGATGCGACTGTGCGTGGTCGTATTCAGGCGATTAAGCCTGGCTACTATACTCGTATGGGGGCTGCTATTCGCTATGCCAGCCGCTTATTGAGTCAACAAAAAGTTTCCCAACCTTTGTTATTATTATTAACCGATGGTAAACCCAATGACTTAGATCAATATGAGGGTCGCTACGGCGTAGAAGATACCCGTATGGCCTTACATGAAGCGCGAAAACTCGGCATACAAGCCTTTTGTGTCACGATTGATGAAAAGGCGAAGGATTATTTGCCCTACTTGTTTGGGACGCAAAATTATGTGGTGATTCGCAATCCATCCGAATTGCCAAGAGAATTGCCCTTGTTGTATGCGCGATTAACGTAATGGACTGTTTTTATTGTTATTTTTTTATTGACGACGTTCATTGAGCGGCATATTCTAGCATAGAATATAAGTGCAGATAGCATTTTCAGATTTAAACCCTAACGACAAGGATTGTATATA
>JAYQWI020000267.1:0-4560 GCA_035871815.2 Candidatus Parabeggiatoa communis | reverse complement strand
ATTGTGCCAGTTGAACTGATGAACACCCCCTTGTATACGGCGCGTAACAGCATCAGTGATAAAATCGCTGTGCGGGTTCGCAATACTATAAATCCGTTTCCGCGCGGCAACATCATCATCAACGTCTTGTGATTGTTCAGTGTTCACATCAACGTCTTGTGATTGTTCAGTGTTCACGTTTTCTTGCGGTGATTCGGTGGAGTTTGTTAATGAGTTTTGGCCAGACTCGCGTTCTTTAATATATAGAGAAAGAGGATCGGAGTCTGGACAGTTTTCATTAACAAACTTCTCAGTCACGCAATGAATACCACGCTTAGCGCCGGATTTAGTATAACCCGCTTTTTTTAATGCTGATAATTGAACACGAATTGATGCCACTGGTAATTGCAGCGCATCACTCACGCCCTTAGCATTCGCCCCATTTTCACAACCCGCTAAATATTCGCAAATTGCACGCTGTCCTTCTGTCAATGCTTTAGCCGGCACGCATTTAATAATCCTTTCACCGACCGCTTTTAAGCCAAGTGACGACTTGATCCATTGGCCAAGGGCTTGCGCATTATCACCATTCCTTTTTAATCGGCCACCTAGCCCAAGTGAGTTTGTCAGTTCAATGTTAATCATCGCCCACTTATAAAACGGCTTTGTCATCAGTTGCTCATACGTAAACGTGCGAGAACGATCAACCGACGGGCCATCTTCTGATACGATTATACCGATCTCTTTAGCCAATCCATTCAAAACCCGCCGCTTTATCAGTGCCTTCATTCGTGAATCGCCGTCATCGACTTTGTTCTTTTTAAGATAATTCAGTCTCAATCCAAAATTATTTTGCGACATGCACATTGAATCGTAGTTGGCCATGACGCGCGCGTTTTGATCTACTTTTTGGATAAATTTGGGATCACGAGTTTCACAATGTTCAACGTAGTCAATATCAAAGCAACGTTCAATTTTAAAGCGATCTATACGTATAAGTTCTTGTGCGTTTAGCGTTTTGTCTTTAATTGCCAGGTAAACTTCGGGGCTAATCTTTTCCGCTGCCATGAGGTCTTTGTGTTCTTTATCCTCATTTACTAACTTGGCAAATTTCATATCGTCCGCGATTTCTGGCAAGTCACTGAATTTTGGGGTGCATTTGATATTCTCAAAGCCATTTATCACAAATAACCCATAGAGAAATTGCGCCGCGTTATGCTTTGCATAAGAGTCCATAGAGGCATGTTTAGCTCTCAATTTCATGTGATCCGTCACTACATGATCTATGATAACCCTGTCTTCATAGACAGATAACGCATTACAGGCTTTTTTAAACTCATAATCTTGCAAAAGCATATCATTGAGTGCTTGATCATACGTCTTAACGCCATTATGCCAACCACGCGCAACGTGGACAGTGACACTCTTTAAATCGCGTGGACGGAAAATCATTTGATACATCGTATCAGGTGATGACACAACACTATTAAAAATACCAACTGCATGTTCAAAAGTGGGTAAGTCATCGATCCGATCAATGGACATACCGCCCTCGATGCTTGATGTGTAGATAAGACACTGCACATCAAGCAATGCTTCACTTGGATTGTCAAAAATCGCTCGGATAAAGGGATCCGTTTGATCCGCGTCCCCCGTAATCAGTGCAGTCACCACACCCTTCTTTTTTACCATCGTGTTGATTGTGTTAGCTTTCTTTTCGCTTGTACATGCTACGGTTACCTTTTTACCAGCGGCAAGTAAATCCAAAAGCTTCTTTTCCGCCGTTTTTTCAGTCTCAACAAATTCAATTGCAATGTTTTTAACGTCCATTCTTTGTTTTTCACAACGGATGTACGTCGCACTCAAGCCCAAAATATCCTCAAGATAAAACTTTGTCAGATTCGACATATCAGCCTGTAAAAAAACCGCCTTTTTTGAGCCCCTAATAAGCCGCTCTTGCGTATTGAGTGCTCGCTTCTGTTCATACGGGCTAAGCGTCCCCCCTGTTTGCAAAACGTGCTTTAAATTAGCGTCGCATTCATCACCGATATACATATCGTAATGCTGTCTAACAAGCCATTCTATGTGCAAACTGTTCATACAAACACCCAAGTAATTTGTATTTTCGTTATCCATACAAAAACCGGCTTCATTACTAGCGCGATATTTGAGATCGGAATAATCAGCAAAATCCAAACCGGCGCGATTATATCGACTCACTTGTTGATTAACCAAACGTATACGCGAATAAGGGGCGATTGCGCTTTTAATATCACCCATTTCAATCAATCGTTTTAGTTCATTCTCAATCAAGTGAGTTTTGCCCGATCCGACGGGCGCGATAATCACGACGGCATCCGTTTTAATCTCACTGAAATCGACTTCAGTGAGATTGTTCACTGTTAATTCTGGTTGAATCAATTCAGATTTAGCGAGCCTAACACACTGATTTGATGACAATTTCTTATCCAATACAGATTTTGCGAATGACTCCAATTCATTTTTATCGCGCCCATCAAAACCGAAAAACCCCAATCTGTCCTCTAATAAATCAATCTGATTTTGAACCAATTCAATTATTGATTCGCTCGTTTTAAAATTTACGGGGTACCCATTAGCCGCGCTTGATATGTACCGTGTCAAATTCTTTTTTACGGCGCTCAACTTATTTTTAGCTAAACGCTCCGTTAATGCACTAAAGTCTTCTTTAGACAAACTTTTATGCAGTTTAGCTAGTTTATCTTCAGGTAGTCCACGTAATCCGGTGTAGCTTAAAACAAACTCATGCCAAGCCAGCCCTGTTGGCGGGCGTACAGCGTTGTCGATCTGGTTCTTTACAGCATCAGCGCCCTGTTCATGATCTAAATCCCATAAATCCTTGCCGGTTGATTCATTACCTGAAGGCTCGTATGTTGTACTGATTATCTCATCATCACCAAAGGAGGGGATCATGATATAACCGTCGTGATTGCGAGCCGCTGATGCCGCCTTTAACACACCCACGTTATCAGCGTGATCGTATTTGAACCGGTCATTGTCTGCAACATTTACGCGCCGCCGTGGTTTTAATTTTATACCAGGTTTTGAGTAGTTAATGCGTTTGTATTCTCTTTCTTTAAACGCCTCATTGATCGCCTCAAAACCACCGCTATTTAAAACCGCGACGCAACACGCCTTTGGTACTCTGTTAAATTCAATAATCGCGTCAATAATTGATTCGTGAAAGGTGATCACTTCGCAATTATCAAAATCGCCAATGATGTGACAAGCCCCTTTTAAGCCCCCCGCCGCCCCTTTCAGTGGCCATTTGTTATTGGAACCATCCGGTTTTTTGGCATAAAACTTTTGGATATTTTGCGGCTTTAAGGTCACTGCATTTACAAGTAAAAAAGCCACGTAATCGCCAAACTTATCACTACCAAAGCGCGCCCCCGTGCCGGCCAACATCTCGCCCGTGATGTTTTTTTCATCAAGGTAGCCATTTTGACCCGTGGTTGCCAGCGAACCGAAGGCATCAAGTTCTTTTTGAGCCCTATCAGCCCACCACGCCGCGTTTTCCTTTTCACGCGCCGCGTTTTTTTCATCACGCGCGTTTTTTTCATCACGCGCGCGTTTGACAAACTCACCATCAGGTACGTTGCCGTTGCCGTGCTTGATGCGACTTAGTTCATCAAAACCGTTATACGTATCCGTTCGCCCCCCATGCCTTGGTGTGTAAACGTTGACAACGGGGCATTCAATATCACCATTTTTTGATTGCACCATATTGGCAGTATAGCGAAGCCGTCCCTTGTACCCCTTCTCATTCGTGGGCAAATCGTGAAATTGTCCGTCGTAAATGATATGGGTATCGCTTATGCTGTACTCGCTTAAACTGTGAAGCCAGTTGTCAACTTCACCATGCCAGTTGATGTTTTCTTGTTGTGTTGTATTTTTACAACAATCATCTCTCTTTGTTGTATTTTCGCAACTATCTGTGCTATAATTCATAATTGATAAGTAAGCTGTAAAGCCCACCCATCACTGGATAAATGCCAATAGTTGATATTCTTTTATGCAAAAAAGTATTGACATGTTTTTAATATCTGTTAATATCCGTTTAACTTTTAAAGTCTTCAAAAGTCTAACGGTTTTTGGCGTGTTATCCAATGATATAAGGGCTGTTTGGTAAATGTGTCACTTAAAAATATCTTAAATCAACACGTATATGAAAAAACCATTTAGATGGTGGCTTTTTCATGATTATTTAAATCGTTTTGCTCTGACCTTAACGCATCAAAAAAATCGTGATGTGAAATCTGACAAGAAAACTGCGCGATTATAACATCGTTGAGCCCGTCAAGCAAAGCTTACCGGCACCCCCCCCCAAAAAAAATGGGTGCCGGTTTATCATTTCCCCCTTCACTATTTAATTAAAACCAATTCATTGCCACGCCCAACTTGTGCGTGCCCATCCCTAACCAACTGATTTCTCACAGCCGTGGATTGCTTCTGATTTAACCCAGCGAAAACTTTTAACGCATTGAATGATGCACTTGCCAGTTCACCACTTTTCAATGCGTTCACTATTTTGTCAAAATC
>JAYQWI020000266.1:0-6229 GCA_035871815.2 Candidatus Parabeggiatoa communis | reverse complement strand
CTTTTAACCTCCCACAGGCGGGCCGTATTATCCCAACTGGCGGTTGCCAGAAGGTTTCCCGAGGGACTAAACGCGGCGTGGTTGACCCCCCAAGTATGCCCACTGAGCGTGGCAAGCGGTTTGCCGCTTTTAACCTCCCACAGGCGGGCCGTATTATCCCAACTGGCGGTTGCCAGAAGGTTTCCCGAGGGACTAAACGCGGCGTGGGTGACTCTATCAGTATGCCCACTGAGCGTGGCAAGCGGTTTGCCGCTTTTAACCTCCCACAGGCGGGCCGTATCATCTGAGGTGGTTGCCAGCCTTTTACCATCTGGACTAAAAACGACATGATTAACCGTGTTTGTATGCCCTATCAGTGTGTGAAGCCTTTGGCCGGAAGTGGCATCCCAAATATGAACGCTTCTCTCCCCACCCCCGGCTATCAACGAGCCATCAGGACTGAAAGCAACATGGTTAATAGAGCGGTCTCCTTCCATCACAACACGTTCAGAAGAATCAAAAACCGCTTTATAGAGTTTGGCTTCTGTTTCAACAACATAAGGTCTATCATGGTCTGGAAACGTTGTAGGTAAACCTTCTAGGGCTAACAACATACCTTCAACCGGGTGATTGTTTTCGATTTGTTGGCGGGATAAATCAGCTAAAAACAGAGACTGGGTTTTTAGGGCTTCGTTGGTTTGTTTTTCAGCCTCTTCTTTTTGAGCTAATGCCTCCTGTTTCTGAAATTCCGCCTCTGTTTGTGCTTGTTTGGCCAGATTCATTTGAAACAAAGCAAACACCAACAACAGAACCGCAATAATCAAAGCGGCCGTGACTGAACCTAATATCTTATTCCGCCGTCTACGTTCGGCCCTCGCCGCCGCCGCATCAATTGCCTCCCGACTCTGTTGGATAAAGTCTTGCTGCAATGAGGTTGGGGCTGGTTGTTTATTGGCTTCTTGAGCACTTTCTCGCCAAGTTTCGGCATTCGCACAAGCGGTGATATTTAGCAGAAAGTCTGCGCTACGATTATTTTCGGCCCAATCACTGGCGCGTTGTTGTAATACGGTATGCTGATGAGCGTGTTCTCTATCGAGTTCAATCGCTTGCACTAATTCTGGGAATGACTTCTCAAAGGGGGTGGTTTGGAAGTCGATCCAGTTAATTTTCCGCAACACTTCTGGCATTGTCGTGGGTTCGGTTTCACGGTGTAATAGACTGATAAAGCGTTTACTTTGTTCGGCGGCATAATCCACCTCACGTTCGCAGTATTCCGAAGCTACCGCATCCGGCGAGATGACAAACACGAAGTTATCCGCACTGTCAATCCCTTTGTAGATTTCCTTCTCAAAATCAACGCCGGTGCTAATGCTTTCCTGGTCAAACCAGGTGGTTTTACCGGTCTCCTGTAATTGGGTGTTGAGGTCTCGCGCAAAATCGCTGTCTTTACGTGAATAGGAAATAAAGACTTCGGTGCCTAATTGACCTTTCGCCGCTTCACTGGCCGTAATCAGTTGTTGGTGTAGCGCAAGTGGCAGGTGTTGTTGCCGTTTATTGGACAGACGCAGCCACATTTTCGCGTTTTCTAGGTTATAACCCCGCAACAAAAACGACGATTTCTGATTTTCGTCGGCCCATTTCAGTGCCCGCACTAACAACACTTTATGTTGTTTATAATAGTCTTGATCTTGTTTCAGGATGTTCAAAATTTCATCAATACCGCTCTCATAATCTGCCTGACTCGTTTTCTCTGTAAAATCAACGTATTGCAAACTTCGCAATACGTCTGGCATATCCGAGACGGGCGTTGGCGTCATTAATAACGGCACAATACGTTTGTGATATTTTGCCGCATGGGCTAATTCGCGCTGGCAATAGTCAGAAGCCACCGAAGACGGGGAAATGAAAAAGAAAATATTATCCGCACCTTCGATACCGCGTTCAATCGCACGTTCATATTGTTCGCCTTTTTGAATATCCCGATCATGCGTCCAACAGGTTTTTGCATAACGCGATAAGGACTGAATCACTGAATCGCGAATGGCTTTATCCTGCACGTCATAACAGATAAAAATATCGGTCGTCAGGTTTTCCGCGTTTTTGCGGGCCTCGCAGATAAATTCGCAGATTAACCCAGTGGGCTGGCATGGCGGTTGGTTTGGCGGCAGAAATTCGGTTAATAACCAGTTTTCAGCAGCCGAGCGTTCTTGCCCCACTAACAGATGTTGCGTCGCTTTTTGGTTTTGTTGCCAGTTTTGTGCGTGAGCCAAAATCTCGGTGTGCTGATGGATGTAGGTTTTTTGCCGTTCTAAAAGACGTACCAATTCCACAAAAGTCGCTTCAAAATCGGTATCGCTGAAATCCAACCTTTGAGCAACCTGCAACGCTTCGGGCATCGTGTTTTGATCGACTTGACGATGCAACAGCATAATAACCCGTTTGCCCTGCGAAGCGGCATGATTGACTTCGTTTTGACAATAAGGGGAGGCAACCGAGGGAGGCGATGCGACAAATACAAAGTTATCCGCTTCGTCAATACCTTTAAAGGTTTCTTTTTCAAAATCAACCGCCGCATTAGTGCTACTTTGCTGCGTTTCTTGGTCAAACCAAATCGTTTTGCCGGCTTCTTGTAACCGGGTATTCAGTTTTTGAACAAAATCGCCGTCTTTACGCGAATACGAAACAAATAGTTCTGTCCCTCGTTGGTGAATTGCGGTATCGCTGGCGATGATCAATTCTTGATGCAATGGCAGTGGCGGGTGTTGTTGGCGTTTTTCAGACAGGCGCAACCAAGCTTTCGCCATCTCCAATTTATGGCCCCGCAATAAAAACGTCGATTTGCGATTTTCAGCGGCCCATTTTCGACTCCGAACCAGCAACCGTTTGTGTTGTTGATAATAATCTTGTTCATAAGCCAGGATGTTCAAAAGTTCATCAATCTGGCTTCCATAATCGGCATTGCTTGTAAAATCAATTGATTGCAAACCTTGAAGCGTATCGGGAATCTCCGAGGTTGGCGCAATTAATAACGGCACAATGCGCTTGTGATAGTTCAACGCATGGGTTAATTCGCGTTGGCAGTTTTCAGATTTAACCGAGAAGGGTGAGATAAAAAAGAAAAAGTTATCCGCTGCTTCGATACCCTGTTCAATCGCATAGTCATAGCGCGTGCCTTTTTGGATATCCCGCTCATGCAGCCAACAGGTTTTTGCGTAACGTGACAAGGATTGAATCACCGAATCACGAATGGCTTTATCCTGCGTATCACAACAAACAAAAATATCCGCCAGCAAGTTTTCGGCATTTTTGCGGGCTTCGCAGATAAATTCGCACATCAATGCAGCAGGTTGACAAGGGGGTTGCGCTGGCGGCTGAAATGTCGTTAATAACCACGCTTCAGCGTCCAGGCGTTGTTCACCGACTAATAGATGTTGGGTGGCTTTTTGGTTCTTTTGCCAGTGTAAAGCGTGCATCAAAATCTCAGTATGCTGATGAACAAAGGCCTTTTGTTGTTCCAGTGCGCGTACCAGTTCCAAAAAGGCCGTTTCAAATTCGGCGCTGTCGCTAAAATCTAACCATTGAATGATTCGTAACGCAGCCGGCATTGTGTTGGGATCGGTTTCGCGATGTAATACGGTGATGAAACGTTTTCCGAGTGAGGCGGCGTAATTAACTTCGTTCTCGCAATATTCTGATTCAACGGCATCCGGTGACAGCACAAATAAAAAGTTATCGGCACTGTCAATGCCTTTAAAGATTTCTTTCTCGAAATCGGTGCCGGTGTCAATGCTTTCTTGGTCAAACCAAGTGGTTTTTCCTGCCTGTTGTAATTGGGTATTCAGTTGGCGGGTAAAATCGCTGTCTTTGCGTGAATACGAGATA
This sequence comes from Candidatus Parabeggiatoa communis, assembly GCA_035871815.2. Lineage (GTDB taxonomy): Bacteria > Pseudomonadota > Gammaproteobacteria > Beggiatoales > Beggiatoaceae > Parabeggiatoa > Parabeggiatoa communis. The sequence goes on along the minus strand of JAYQWI020000266.1, from coordinate 2,368 downwards.
AACACCTCGGTACCCAATTGACTGGCCGCTGTTTCGCTGGTCGTGATTAATTCTTTATGCAGTGGTAGTGGCGGGTGTTGCTCTCGTTTTTCATTGAGGCGTAACCACGTTTTGGCATTCTCTAAATTATGGCCTCGCAACAAAAACGCCGGTTTGTGATCTTCGGTAATCCATTTTAAGGCACGCGCCAACAACACTTTATGCCGTTGGTAATAATCGTGATCCTGTTGCAGAATCGCCAGAATTTCATCTAGGGTGGCTTCGCGATGATTCTCCGTAAAATCAATGTATTGTAGGCCCCGCAATACGTCTGGTATCTCTGAATCCGGCAGCGGTGTGATCAATAATGGGATGATGCGTTTGTTATATTGCAACGCATAAGCTAATTCGTGTTGGCAATATTCAGAGGTGACGGAATCCGGTGAGATGAAGAAAACGAAATTATCGGCATTTTCGATACCGATTTTGATGGCTTGTTGATAATCGGTGCCTTTTTGGATATCCCGATCGTGTGTCCAAACGGTTTTGGCAGAGCGTGACAGTGTTCCAAGTAATTCGTTGCGAATTGCCAGATCGGCGGTACTCGCACAGATAAAGATATCGGTCATCAGGTTTTCGACATTTTTGCGGGTCTCGCAAATAAATTCGCACACCAATGCAGAAGGTAGACAGGGGGGTTGCTCAGGGGGGACAAATTCCGTTAAGAGCCACGCTTCTGCAGCCGTGCGTTCTTGGCCAACGAGTAGATGCTGGGTCGTTTTTTGATGGTTTTGCCAATGTAGCGCATGGGCCAAAATTTCGGTATGTTGATAAACAGAGTCTTTTTGGCGTTCCAATACGGCCGTTACCCGTTCCACCACACCTGACAGAGCATCAATGGTTTGACCAAACACCGGCAACTCAAGCTGGTTAAGATAATCAATTTCTTCATGCTTAGCCCAATTGTTTTCGTAAGGCTGCGCCCACTCGACTATGCGTTGGCAATCGTCATCGGACACTTTTTCTTGTCCAGCCAGCCAATCTGTTTTCCCAATCAGCGCAAGGGAGCGATTTAAGACATCTTGCGTGGTGCGGATATTTTGGTCAGGCAGATTAAAAGACTTATAAAAACCCGTCATGACTTGTTGATCGCCAGCCGACAGTGCTTGCGAAACGGTGTTAAAAATCACCATTTGATTAATCGGAATAACCCGTTTACCGAGCAAGCGTGCATATTCCAGTTCAACCAAGCAATATGGCGATGTCAGGCAACGTGGAGCCATGATGCACACGAAGTTGTGCGCCGACTCAATGCCATGATTAATACGTTGTTGATAGTCATCACCATCAGGGATATTGGCTTTGTCAAACCAGATTTCATAACCGGCCAGTTTAAGTTGCTGGTGCAAACGAGCGACAAAGTTTAAACTTTCGCGACGGCCGTAAGAAATAAAGGCTTCTTTATAAGTAAAAAGAGTCATAAATTGTTTCCATAATCCTTATTTATCAATGTGTTATAGAAAATAGTTCGCCTGATTTGACTTCTAAAATCAGTCACAATGTAAAATAGCAACAAATATTAAGAATGTAAAGATAAATGTAGGGGGCCGGTAACGTGTTTATTTGCCGGCCCCGATATTTTAAATAAGATTTAGTAGGGGGCCGGTAACGGGGCGCATTCCCAAAAAAAGGGTCATTATCTCAATCACGCCTTTGCAAAATAAATTTGGAACGAAAAGCAAAATATTGCCCCTACGCGCTACCATGTAGGGGCAATCCCTTGTGGTTGCCCCTGGTTGCTTCTAAGTACTGAACCATAAATTTTGAGGTATTTTACCGCAAAGAGACGCGAAGCATCGCGTCTCTACAATTCGCTGTTTCGTTCCGACGCGATGCTTCGCGTCTCTAATTACAAATAAACATTGCTTCTATTAAAATACCTCAAAATTTATGGTTCAGTACTTACTCAGATTTGTTTTCAGAATGGTTAGGGCATGAGAGGGTGTTTTAAATCTCCCTTTTTCGCCCACCAATTTGAGAAATCGGTATGGCTACGGTGTCAGAAGACGATTCCAAGGGTGTCTGTGAACCCCAAGCATGTCCATACACGACTTCGTAGGTTGCTGGCAACCAACCTTCTGAAGAACGATAGGATTCATAAGCAGCCAACATGGCTTTGAATCTACCCTTGCCCATTAAACCGCGTGCTCTGCCCGCTGTAATATTATGTGCCCCCATCGCTTTTAAGTCGTTCATCAATGGCTTCACATCTTGATAAGTCATGAGAAACCTATCGACATCCATTACGGGATTACTTAATCCGGCATAGAGTAAAGTATCACCTATGTTGTGCATATCAATAAAATGATTCACATGGCTGGCATTATCA
>JAYQWI020000265.1:0-1971 GCA_035871815.2 Candidatus Parabeggiatoa communis | reverse complement strand
ATCTTTTCGCACGATTTCGGCTTTATCAAGCAATTGGTTCACTTCTTTGACACCGACTTTCCTGCCCGCAATCCACTTACTTTCTGCCACCCATTGTTCAGCACCCGCGCCGCCATGAACATCCATTTCGCAAGCCAAACCCGGCCCTAAGCGTTCCCGAAGCCGGACATAAGTAAAATACGGCACGAGGATATTTTCTGCCTGATGAAAATACTCTCCAGGCAAAGTTTGCCGTTGAGCATTGAGCAGAATCTGAGCCATGTAAACTTCGGCTAAATACCCCTTGAGTTCACTCACTTGTCGTTTAAGGCTCGTATATTTTTGACGTAACTCGTCTCGAACCAGGCCCCTATCTTGCTTTTCAACTTCAATTTTGCCCCAGACTTTCAAAAAGTCCAATAAAATGGGATCATCAATTTTGCCAAACCACCCCCCAAATTCTTTGTAATCAATCAAATCACCCCGAGACAGTTTAATCAAGACGGCCTTGATCGTCTCTGTGGAAACGTCTTGATTGTCTCGAAGCTTCAGTTCTTGCTGAATGCGTTTAATATCTATCTCATTCCCTTCCTCCAAAGCCGATAGATAGAGTATCCATTTCGTAATACCATAATCATTGATTCGCTCAATCCAGCGGTTGACTTGATCGGATAACTCGTTCCAGATAAATCCTGATGAAATATCAATAGCCAATAAGGTATTCAGGGTTTCTTCATTTGAAATCACTTGCTCTTGTTCTGCCGCCTGCTGAATCACGGCGTTAATATAAAAGGGGTTGCCTCCACAACGAGATGCGACAATTGCGGCCATTTCTTCTGAGACTTGTGCGTTATAATACAGAGCCGCTTTGCCTGTCAGTTCCGTTCCCCAATAACCCGTCAAAGGTTCAATTGACTTACTACGAAAACGCCCAAATAATGAACCTCGCCCTAAAATTTCTCTGGCAAGAATACTCATCGCCGAACCGGTCACAAAATGAGGACAAGTGGGTGATTCTACCGCTTCTTGCATATAGCCCACCACATCAAACTGATATTGCGGCAATCGCGTGTTTTGAAATTCATCCAAAAACACAACAATTGTACTGTCCTCATAATCTGAAATTCGACGTGGCAGCCAAACGGCCCTTTTTTCTGGCAAAGTCACATCGCTATCAAGAATCGTTTTGAGCAAGTTTAGCGTTGTTTTAAATATCTTACTAAAAAGACGATGATTATGAATCGTCTCTATTAATTTATGACGTTCATAAATCTCAGCCGATAATAACTGGGTATCACGCAACCGAAATGCGGCATACCAACGCATGAAATTTTCAACATAGTCTGTGGCAAAATGCCACTCATCTTTGAAGCTATCAGGAAAACTATAATAAATAGGTACCACCGCCTCAGGATCACGATGATCCTGTTCAAAAAACAGTCGATTAACGACTCGCTTAAAAATTTCTGTTTTACCCATACGCCTTTGTCCGAGTAAAACAGTAGACATCGTTCGACGAGTGCGCGCTTTTTTAGCCGCTTCATAGAAATAGTCTAAAAAGAATTGACGATCCGTATAAACTTCTTCAGAGACTAATGTTTTAATAGCCCATTTTTGAGTCTGTCTCATTTGATTTGTTTTATCAGTTGAAGTTAAAAATAAGATTGTGTAGTGGTATGTTAAACGGAAAATGACTGATCAGGAAAATCTAAAAAAAATAGAACACTGATCTGATTTTCAGGATTGAAGCTGATTAAATCAATCATTTCAACATCAAGTTGACCACTACACTTTTGGCTAAATTGCATTGTGTACCCCAAATCAAGTTATATTTTTCCCCAGCTATCCTCATCATTATGTTTTTAAATTCGTTTATCGGCCAGTCATTCGTTGTACTCAGTTTGTTTGATCGCCAATCAATTTGTCAAAACAGGCCGTTTTTTCTATCGAAACGGGATTAGCACAAATATTGGCCTACATGTTGGCTAATGA
>JAYQWI020000264.1:0-3400 GCA_035871815.2 Candidatus Parabeggiatoa communis | reverse complement strand
GATTATTGGCGGTGCATCAGTGGTTCAATATCGTGATAAAACGCATGATTATCAGCGGCGTTTTCGACAGGCGCTGGCTTTACGTAAGTTGTGTCAACACTATAAAATCCTTTTAATCATTAATGATGATGTGGAACTGGCAGAGAAAGTGGGCGCTGATGGTGTGCATATTGGTCAAGATGATGCCAGTCTGAAAACGGCCCGCGCTGTACTCGGTGAACAGGCTATTATTGGGGTTTCTTGTTATAATCAATTTGCTTTAGCGCAGGCCGCTGTTGAGGCGGGAGCAAATTATGTGGCTTTTGGCCGGTTTTTTAGTTCTCACATTAAGCCAGAAGCGGTTCAGGCGAATGTGGATTTATTACACGAGGCGCGTGAGAAATTGAATTGTCCCGTGGTGGCGATTGGGGGTATTAGGCCTGATAATGGGGCCCAATTGCTTGCGGCCGGTGCGGATAGTTTGGCAGTGATACAGGGTTTATTTGGACAAGCGGATGTGATGGTGGCAGCGCAACGTTATGCGAGATTATTTCAAAAAGACGTTTAATAGTTCAAAATTTCAGACGCACGGCCGTAGAGACGCACGGCCGTAGTAGAGACGCACGGCCGTGCGTCTCTACGAATAATGAATTTAGAACAATCCGTTTTAAAATCCTTTTTTATAGACAATCCTTGTAGTTATTCTTTTTGATCTATTTTAGGAAATCAATATGACGACTTCTCATGAACATTTTTTGGCGGCCCAACACTGTATTCCCGGTGGGGTTAATTCACCTGTGCGTGCATTTAAAGGTGTGGGTGGTGATCCTGTTTTCATTGAACGGGCTTCAGGCCCGTATTTATTCGATACTGAGGGTAAACGGTATATTGATTATGTTGGATCGTGGGGCCCGATGATTGCTGGACATGCTCATCCTGCTGTGCTAAAAGCGGTGCATGATACGGCAGCAAATGGCCTGAGTTTTGGTGCGCCTACGGTGCTTGAAACGCAGATGGCTGAAAAAATCTGTGAATTACTCCCCTCTATTGATTTGGTACGCATGGTTAATTCGGGTACTGAGGCGACGATGAGTGCGATACGTTTGGCACGGGGCTACACTGGGCGTGATAAAATTGTTAAGTTTACAGGCTGTTATCATGGGCATGCCGATTCTTTGTTGGTGAAAGCGGGTTCGGGGGTGCTGACTTTGGGTTTACCTAATAGCCCTGGGATACCGGCTTCTTTGGCTGAACACACTTTGAGTTTAAATTATAATGATATAGAGCAAGTTAAAACCGTTTTCGCTGAACTGGGTTCGCAAATTGCGTGTATCATTGTTGAGCCTGTGGCGGGTAATATGAATTGTGTGCCTCCTGTACCTGGCTTTTTAGAAGGCTTGCGTGAAATATGCGATGAATATAATAGTGTATTGATTTTTGATGAGGTGATGACGGGTTTTCGAGTGGCGCTGGGCGGGGCACAAAGTCTTTATCAGGTTAAACCTGATCTCACGACTTTGGGTAAAATCATTGGTGGCGGAATGCCGGTTGGCGCTTTTGGGGGGAAACGCGACATTATGGCGCAGATGGCACCATTGGGTTCGGTTTATCAGGCGGGTACCTTATCGGGTAATCCTGTGGCGATGGCTGCGGGGCTTGCGACGTTGGAGATCATTTCAGCGCCTCATTTTTATGAGACGTTGAGTGTTAAAACAAAACAATTTGTGAGTGCTTTATTGGCGCTTGCTAAAGCGGCTAATATTCCCATGACTGGCGTATCGGTGGGGGGCATGTTTGGCCTCTTTTTTACAACGGCCGATAAGGTGTCAAATTTTGAGCAGGTGAGTGCTTGTGATGTGGAACGCTTTAAGAAATTCTTTCACGGTATGTTAGAACAGGGTATTTATTTGGCACCTGCTGCCTTTGAAGCTGGGTTTGTCTCTTCGACTCATAGTGAGGCGGATATTGAAGCGACTTTAGCTGCGGCAGAGCGGGTGTTTGCTCAATTGTGATTCAGAAGAGTGGTGGGTATAGCGAAGCTCTACCCACCTTACAAAACAACAAAACATCACTTTTAATGACACCCTCGCACCTTCGATATTTTGATTAAGTATAAGGAATGATAGTATAATGGATAACTTTGCTACACTCAGAACGATGTTTGACGAAGCTTCGGCCAGCGAAGTGAGTTAAATCAACGGATTTTTTATCGGCTTGATTGTAATGATTGATATTTAGGCCAAACTTCGATTTAAACACGCCCCTTTTCAAGTTGTACTCCGTAGATTTGGATATAACGAAGATAACTATTTCTTTGCCCCAGTTGAGGCTCAAAACAAAATTGAGCAAAAAACTGATAACTGAAAATCGGAAGCCAGTATATGCATCCATTTGTATTTAAAGCCGAAAAGTCAGTAGAAGCGATTTTGTATATTGCACAAAATGTTAAGCAACCTACCTTTCATTGCATTTCCAAAATGATGTATTTTGCTGACAAAATACATTTGGAAAAATACGGACGTTTCATTTGTGGTGATAATTATGTGGCAATGAAACATGGCCCTGTTCCTAGTGGCACTTATGATATTTTAAAAGTTGCTCGTGGCGATGGTTTTGCTTTACATGATAGCAACCCGAATCAAGCGTTTAGGGTTATTGATAACTTTGTGGTTAAACCACTTCGCTCAGCTGATACGGATTATTTCAGCGAATCTGATTTGGAATGTCTGAATAATACTATTAAAAAATACGGGCATTTACCCTTTAACGAGTTGACTGATTTGAGCCATGATAAAGCTTGGCAAGCGGTTGATGAAAACGATTGTATAAACCTTGAACAAATCGTGGGAATGATGCCAGATGCTGAGGTTTTACTTGACTATCTGCGTGAACCTTGCCTTGGGTAGGGCTGATCGGCAAACTGAGTTAAAACCAAAACGGACTTGATAAGTTTATCTTTAGCCTAAATGAACATGATTATAATCATATTAAAATGGAATGCTCTTGTGTCTTGTTGCAAGGGGTTGAAAATCCGCTTGAACTTGACTTTGATTTCAAAATGGTATAGAACTATTTTAAGACTCTTTCGTTGTATTGATATCACTATGTTTTTAAACACCTATTTCAAAATCATTTCCAAATACTCCTTCTTGTTTAAAACTGTCTGGAGACAAAAAGTTGAAGGCGAGAATTAATCAGTCAACACCTCTCAGTTTTGAGGTAAAGAAAAAAATTGGCTTTTGATTTTCAAAGCCAAAAACCAGTTCAAAAGCTATCAGACTTTCTAAATAAGCTGTGAGTAATGTTTTTATTGACATACTCGCGGCTTTTTTTTTGCTTAAATTTTTCTGATTTCTCTGTTTTAATTAACAATAGTCATTCTTATGTTCATCACTTAAATTGTTTATCCGTTTTGAATATC
>JAYQWI020000263.1:0-6514 GCA_035871815.2 Candidatus Parabeggiatoa communis | reverse complement strand
AAAAGGAGGAAAAATCTTTTGGTTAAGATAAAACAAAGTGTAGCGATTCTCATTTTATTAACTGTATCCGTGGTGATGTTTTCTTGGCATTCATCTTTACAGGCAGATGTTCTTGACGACTTGTTTAAATTAGACAAGTTGTTGTTTGATACTTTGAGTACAGAGAATGCAAATACAAAGCAACAGTTTCAGAGTGATGCAGAAAGACAATTGAAGAGAATTTTGTCCAGCGCAACACAAGCCAGACAGTATGAAGGATTATATGCTTCTGCTGATTTAAGGAGCCCCTTGATACCTTACATGGGACTATTTTCACCGCGACAAGGCATTCAAGATGAGAAGCAGTTAGAAATTGCTGAATTGTTGATGCGACAAATTGGAGAAATGGTAAATGCCCATATTAGATTAAAGGGAACCGATCAAAATGCGTTTAGAGCAATTGCTAAAAGCAAGTTGATCCCTGTTGGCAATAAAAGGGCATTAACGGGAATCAGTAATAGCCTTTTTGATATGATGTTGCGATATGGGGAACGAACACAATCTCCCCACACAACTTTAACGCGGCTTACTTATAATGAGCGCATTATAAGCCAAATCATTACGTTAAGGAAGGGAGAATTGGCTATCTTTGAAATGATTGCTAATGTCCGAACAAAAACTTTTGATTGGCGACCCGTTCACTTCAAGATGGCAGTTGAACAGAGATTTGGTAACTTTGAGGCTCGTTATGGTTTAAATGCGCTACTGTTGGTAGTAGAAGGGCAAAACATCGCTCAAACTCTGAGAAATCGTTCAACAATTGAGTTTTTACAGATGCTGGGTGGTCATAACAGGCATCATATGGTGTTAATGATGTTGGAACAAAACCAACAACAACCTTTAGGAAACAACATCGTCGTTAATCAACAGGATTATGAGGGTGAATTTGGACGATTAGTAGAACAAAGACAGCTTCTTGAAAATGAACTCAATAATTGCAGGTATAATAGCTATCGTGTTACAAATTGCATTATTCCTACTAAACAGAAAATTTATGATGTAAATATTGAGATTGCTTACCTAGAAGGCCTGAATAATAGGCATAGAACCCCCATTCAACAGCAGGAAAAAATTGATAGTAAATGGTCTGCATTAGAACAGCAAAAAACCAATTTGGAAGAAGAACTAGAAGCTTGCGAACCGAAGCACTTTACAAAATGTATTATTCCTACAAAAGATAGGATTAATGAAATAGAAGTACAGATCGCCCGTATACAAGGCTTGGCTACAAATGAAGCTACTGTTCAACAAAGACACACCAAGTCCAACTCTATCGTAGCTCCTCAGTTAAAAAGTCATTTTGATAATGCCTATGTGGGTGTGAGTCGCTTAGGACGAGAAAGAGTAATGGTGGTTGATTTACTCAAACAGGAGATCATTCACGAATGGCACTCCATCAGTGTGCTTAATGAGCAACCTGTCATTCACTTTCTTTATAAGTTGAAACAAGTCGTTGAGAAAAGATTTTAATATTGGTTTAGTTTGAGGTACTGGCAGAATAGGTTTTTATAATATGGAGGCATAACCCATAGTTATGTCTCCAAAAATGGCAGTTGAACCTGAAGCGATCCAACAATGGAGAGGTCATAATATGATGAAACCAAATGGGGAAGTGACTCACACAACCCCAGCCTATGTGTTGCTTACGTTAATAAGCCTATTAACATGGCAAAGTTTTGAAGTGACCTATGCTTATGACAGTAATAGTCCCTTTTATGTCAACAATATTGTTCATAGCCCTCCTACTCTTCCAAATGTGCCTACTGAAGAAGATGTTGAAGAGTCTGTTGAATCAGTAGAACAACAAATAAAGGAATGGACTATTATAGTGAGCGACATTAGTTCACGCTTTGTTAACTATTTGAAAGCAATCACGAAATTAGATGCCAGTTGTAGAGTCAACGAAATATTCAACAAAAACATAGCAGAAAACAAAAATGAGTCGTCTTTTAGAGACCTGTTTCAAAAATCGGTTAGAGATTGCAAAAAGAATGTGGCACGACACAAAGAACGTGCGCGGATATTATATGCAAAAGGTATAGCGGTTCTAGCACGTTTTTCTAGCTTTGAATGTCTAATTTGGCAAAGTATTGAAGTGAGCCATGCTTATGGCAGTCATTCTCCCGATTTTATTACTAATATTCCTATTGTTCCTAGCCTTCCAACTCTTCCTGATGTGCCTACTGAAGAAGAGGTTGATGAATCTATTGAATCAATAGAACGACAAATGGATGAATGGAAAAAGTTTGTTACTCAAGCCTCTTGTTTTGATACTGTTGTAGATGAAATGAGTTCAGGCTTTGCGAACTATTTGAAATCACTCACGAAATTAGATTCCATTTGTAAACTAAAGGCAAAGGTAACTCTGGCTCAGAGTGATTCTGTTTTTGCAGCCATGTATCAAAGCGCCGTTATAGATTGCAAAAGAAATCTATCACGACACAAGGCGCTTGGGCGGATATATGTGACAGACTTAAATCATTTAACTAAATTAGCGGCAGAGACAACTGAAGCAATAATTTTTTTCTACGAAAACATCCTTTTAGCCTTGAAGGATACATAAGGGCTGTCGAGTTAAGAATATCACTGCAACAAGCCCTTGTTACCCAACAACAGAAATGGGAGAAATTACAAAATTTAGAACCAAATAAATAGAGAATATCTTAGAAAATTGGATAATAAGCAGACAAATGCAAATACTATTTACTTGATGTTCAATTTTTATAAGTATTTGATTTTTAATATTTCTTTCAAATCAATGATTATAAAATTGATAAGGGGTACAGAATGAGCGTTCTTTTGGCGAATTTTGGTGCCAAAATTTTGAGGTGCGTGTTCCTATTTGTTTGCCTAAGTGCAAGTGGATTATTATACGCTTCTACTCGCGCACCGGCACTCGAACCATTTCCATCTAAAATTTTAGAAGATTATTTTGTTTGTTCAACAAGGCACAATGCTAACAATGAATCTGTAGATCGCTATAATGCGGTAGCTTCTTGGTTTGACTCCTTTCGTGATAGCGATATTTATCACTCTGTTGATAACCTATACGAATTAATTCATTTTGAAACGCTGACTCATTTGGTTGTTTTGGTGAAGTATTCAAAAGACACCGCCTTATCTGCTCAATGTTCAAGAGTGACTACTTCTACCTTAGAAAGCATATATAAGCAGGCTGATTTGGCTTATGAGTGGATTTTAGCGACTGAATTTACTGACAAAACTCATGCTGAAATTCAAGAAATAAAAGCTAAGGCTGATAAATTGGGTGACGACATTGAGAATGCCTTCAAACAATATAAGGAAGTCCCAAAAAAATAATTATCCCAAAAGCCAATTCAAGCAGGTTAGGGTGGATAGCGGTTTTTGCCTGTATACCAAAACAGGGGAATGGGGCCGGCAACAAAAAACCAAAACCCACCCTACAGGGATAATTTATTTTTTGGATATTCCTAAAATACTTAAATCGTCACAAATAAACGATTAACGCAATTAGTTATGTCACAAAAAAACTCAATAAAAGACATTGTCATTATTGTGTTGCTTTCGCTAAGTTCTTTCTTCATCGCGACGATAGTGATGGCCTTATCTTTTAACTTCATCGCGTCGATGACAGAGGTCAACTCAGAAGAAGAAGTAACACCAATATCTTTTGATGATGCGGAAGATGAACCGCTACCAGAACCGGCACTGCCGCGCCCGAAACCAGCTTCTAAAAAACCACCACTTAAATGCGAAAGTACTTATTTTGCGGTTTTTAGAAAAGAAGATAGCGCTTTATGTGCGATTACTAACGATGATGTCATCTATGCCCCCTCTGCTGGGCCACCAAACAAGGTATTGCTTCCCGAGGGGTTTGTTATTACTGAATCGGAGTTGACGGATTCAAGATTATGTGCTTGTCTTGTGAGTCAACCAGGTTATAAGGAAACTTTTCGGATGAAAAGAATTTCAAGTCTCCGTTTATCCGATACTGAATTTCAGATCGAAAAATGGGTTTGTGGTGATTTATGTCAGGACATGATGAAATAAATAATTATGTTGTCATTTTTTAGTGAAATGCAAATGGCCTTTCAACAACAGGGGGTTTTTGGATCTATTGGATTCTTTTAATCTGTCTAAGCTTGCAAATTTTTTTTACTTTGCGTACTTGGCTATTGCCAATAGCAAAACGAGAAGCCTTTTCTTTAAAAACAGCCCCCTTTTCTGAATGGACTATCAATGTACCCCCTACTTTGGGCGTATTAGGGACAATTATCGCAATGGCGATTGCCATAGGGAGTAAAGGAACCACAACCCCCGAAGAGTTTATGGCCCTTTTCATACAAAACTTTTGGGCCGCTGTCTCAACCACCATTTTAGGTGGGATTGTTTACACCATAAATTTGTGGCTCACAGCAGTTATTGACTTATTATCGTCAAATCATTCTTAATGAGAAAAACAAGACGTTACCCACAGTATATATTGATGCTAGACTTACTGATGCTCTTACTATTTGTGCTTATCAGCAATCCGACTGAAGAACAAATGGGCATCAGTTATGCCATTGTCGATAAACAATTACCCCCAGACAGTCATCTATTTCTTGTTGATCTCCCTAATCCAACTCGTTACTTTGATATTTATAGGCGACAATGGATTGAAAATAGAGGACATTTTAATAGTACAGGCAATACCCTCTTTGCACAGTGTAATACGCGCGAAGAATGTCTGCATTTTTTACCCGCTTCTGTTGAGGTACCTGAGGGTCAATTTGTTATTGGACTGTCTGGCAAGACTATGGAAAATATACAAAAATTTACGTTTGAGACTTGCAGTGACCCTAAATTTAAAAGGAATTGTAATAAACTCAAATTGTTTGTTAATAAACACGGTGAAGTGAGTTTAAAGCATCCAAAGAATTGAGGTATGGCATTATGTGATATGGGTTCAGTGGTGCGTCAAGAGTAAACTCAATTCGAGTATTGAACTAAACAGATGCAAAGGATATAAAAATGAAAAAATTGAGTTTACTTGGTTTAATGGTTTCGATTTTAGCTTTGAGTTTCCTTCCCCATCGTGTTTATGCTCAAAATGATAATCGTGACGAACTACAAGAAATGGCGCGACAAGCGGCATGGCGATATGGTGTCGATGTTTCGCTGGTTTTTGCTATCATTAATCAAGAAAGCCGTTGGCATCCCAAGATTGTTTCTCCCAAGGGCGCAATTGGCTTGATGCAAATTATGCCCAGTACGGGTAATGGAGAATGTGGCCTGACTAAAAAACAGTTATATGATCCATACAACAACCTTGATTGCGGAGTACGCTATTTCAAGCAACAGTTAGATCGATTTGGCTCAGTCAAATTGGCTTTGTGTGCGTATAATGCCGGGCCACACCGAGTGGCTAAACGAGGCAATCAATGTCCCACCTTTAAGGAAACCGCCCATTATGTACATAATATTATGAGTGATTGGGGTGGTGAAAAACCAAGCTATGAAGCGCCACAGCGCGTTACGCCTGTCACACCCACCCCAATTCCTGTTTACAAAATCCCGAAACGGAAACAACCACAATATATTGATGCCGAAAAGCTTTATTGTAAATACTTTCCTGATATGTGTCGGCAAGGCGGCGCTAAACTAAAACCCTCCTATAGGATGGAATCAATACCAAAAGAACAGGCCATACAAAGCAAATCCACCTTTCAATCAGAAATGACAGCAATGGATTTATATTGTCAAAGCTTTCCTGATATGTGTCCTTGAATTTCTATCAATTTTCAGATAAATCATTTGCTTTATAACTAACAACTTAAGCAGTTGTCTAAAAGCTAAAGTCCCCTGAAGGGGACTAAATCATTATCTGAACACCTATATTCAGTAGTTCGAAAACCTATTAAATATAGAAGGTTTTATGTTAAATGGTGGGCAAGCGGGCGAAAGTGCAGGGGAAAAAAAACTGATTTTTGACGGCCCGCTTACCCACCCTACAAAGAGCATTAAAAAGGTTTTCGATCTACTGATATTTTCTCATTCTAACAAATCGAGTTAGCATGCAATCAAAAACAGTCAATAAATTCTATATTATATTAATGTCAGTAATGACGATCTCTTGTGTTGCTGGAACGTACCATGATGATTCTTCTACTCGCATAGCACAATCATCCCAAAAAGAGGTTGACATTCCATCATCTCTACCAGAAACGATGGATACTACTGAACAACCATTGCCGCAAGTGATGACATTAGATAGCTTGCTAGAAGAACTTAATCATTCTGATGATGTTCCGACAAATATTGTGAGAGATTTATCTGATGCCACATCAGTTCAAGACGTACCCATTCCAAGTCAACAACAACCTCATAATCAGAAGATTGAGTTTCCCGCCTCTCATCAAGAGGCAGCACCGGCACCGACTGAAATACCCGTGATTGATTTAGAAGCTTTAGAAAAGCGTGTTGATCGTCTTAACGCCGCGCCGGCTGATGC
>JAYQWI020000262.1:0-18358 GCA_035871815.2 Candidatus Parabeggiatoa communis | reverse complement strand
ATTATCACTTTTGGCGATTTTCATGGTGATCTGGATATCCTGTTAGCCAGCTTGGCAGAAAAAGGACTGATTCGCTATGAACAAAAACAGGATGACATCGTAGAACAAATCAAAGCGGGTTTAAACGATTCCTTTGTTCCCTCACTTGAAGCGATAATCATCCCACAATCGCAACCCGTCCGAGTTGTTTTTTTAGGGGATTTCCTAGATCGTTACCATTTTGGCTACCATATTATTCAATTCCTACAAAAGATTAGATGGGAAACCTTTGAAATTTATCCCATCTTCATCCTAAGTAATCACGATTTACTCAATTTTCATTTTTTTATTAACCCATTTGAATTGCCTGAAATTTACTACGGTAGCGGTCATTCTAAAAGCGATACGATATCGTATATCAAACAAATGGGTATTAATGAGAGCCTAGACAGTTTTAAGGCACTTCACGGTGATGAAATCGTTAAGCTGCAACAACGCTTCTATGAAACCGGTAAACTTGAATATCAAGAAGCGGGTTACACCCTGCTATATCAATATCCATGCGATCTTTCCCCGCTTGCTCAACCTCGTATCTATCAAACGGGTCGCTACCAAATCGAGTATAACAATCTGGTTAAAGCACTGGGCTTAGGTTCAGAAAAATGCTTGAAAGAAGAAAAAACAAGTTCTGTTGTTAAGTTGACTGACTCTTTGTTCAATTTACTTGGAGAACTGACGGCCGAAAAAGAACCGAGAAACTGGTGGGATCTGTCTCATAATCAGGATGCTTGGGAAAACGATTATCAAGGCACGCTCTCTCACTTTAATCTCTTTATTAAAGAGATCGATGAAAACAACGTCGAAATTTTTCTCGTAGATTGGCGAGTGATTTCATTGATTTGGCGGCATCACTATGGCCACTTTTTTCGTCGAATACAGTTACTCCATAACGAAGGGAGTACACTCTTTGTACATGGCGGGATTTCACCTCTAGCGATGATGGACCCATTAGTGTTTGGCAATCTATATGATCCACGTCATGATACGTTTAAGGCACTACGCGCCAAATACAAGAGAGATTTAAGTCTTGAAAAGGTGATCAATCGCAGCAATAGACTGGTTGCCCAGATCATGGAAAATGCCCTGAATGATTACAGCTTCAGGCGAATGAACGGACTAGAAGTCATAGATCAAATGGGGTACTGGCGCGGCGTTGCCGAAGGCTTCCCCACCTTTGGCGGCCCAGTCTGGAGTGACTTTGACTACCTTCGGCAGAATCTAAAACAACATGAAAGACTTAAAGTGTTATACCAAGCATTCAAAGAAGCGACAGGGATTGAAAGGATCATCTGTGGACATACCCAGTTTCATTTAAGAGACAAGCCTGATGTCCGTTATCTCATGATCAGTGAACTTCAATTTTGTGGGCTTGAATATCTCTGTGTTGACAACGCCTGTTCCAGAGGATACCGTGACGAACCCATATTAAATGGTATTGAGATTGATCAGGAAGGCAAGATTCAGAGTCTAGGCGAAGTAGCCTCCTCATCATGGTGAACGGTTAATGGTTAATAGTTAATTTTTTAAGTGTTAAAGCAAAACTCAACGACACAAGCCGTTAGATCGAGAGGGTTTAAACCCGTCAGGATTTTGTTCTTTTAGCATGGGCTTTTGCCCCATGCTTTTAACTCAAATCCGAAAGCAAACGTTTGAAATATAAACCCTTCTACCTTTCCCCTTCCCCCTTAAATGTCATACGGATTTTCCCAAATGTGATTCGCTTTTTCATAAATTAATCCATTCGTCATGCGAATCACCGTTTCAAGTTCAAGTGTGTCTAATCTTAATTTCAAATCCAACGCATCTAAACTCGGTGAAATCTCAACAATGGCTTTCTTACTTCTTTGCAAAACACTTGGTGTGGTACTTGAAAGCAGATCCGATATATTATCATCGCCAAGTTTTAAAATAGCCTCTGATTGACTAGCCAGCTTGTTGCTATTCATAATCCGCAAACACATTTTGATACTATTAAAGATAATTTTAATGCCATTCCTGAGTTCTTTCAGTCTATAAATCATATTGAATACACTTGAAGCTAAAAACAGAACCCTCAGTTCATCAGGCAACCTTTGCTCTACCGTGACATCATTAGCGCCCTCGTCATCAACACCTGCTATCAAAAATTCAGAGACACCAATGATTAATAATAACTTATCATTGAGCAAGCCAATCAGCTTATCACTGACATCGTTTATTTTTTCAAAATTAAGTTTAGCATCATGTTGAGACATCGCAATTTGTTCGTTTTCTAGCATCACTTTGATTTCATCAAGATTGGGTTCCTCAATACTGACTGCTAAAGCATTGCTGATTTCTATGAGAACAGGATCATTTTCATGATGACTTTCTTTCTCTTGTTTTTTGAGAAGCGCCTTAATAACTGGAATAACCTCATTCATTCGGGTAATATTTTTATCGAATTGCCTAAGCGTGAGAATGATCAAATTAATATTTTTAAGGATTTGAGTCAGTAATTTCAGTTGTAATGACTGCGGTTTTTTTTGTTGTATGAAGGATTTTAAAGCTTTGTTTTTCACTTCCAGTGATTGGATTAATTGTTTTAAGCTATCAGCATCTAATTTTTTCTCCATATTAATTTCATAGAGGCTACCGGCAGCGATGTTAATCGCTTTTTCAATATCTAAAAGCTTTTGTGATTCTTCATAAACTCGAATATACTTTTTCATTTGCAGATATTCACTAACCCGATCTTCAAGACTGCCAGAAATTCTATCAAAGTAATTTTGAAGCGAGGCATGAGCTGCATTATTGCGGGCCCTTGGATTTTTTGGCGTTTTTTTCTTCATTATCAGTTATCTTATTAAATTATAAATTACTAATTAAAAATTATCAATTATAAAAAGCAACCGAATTGCCCTAAAATATGACATAAGGGCAATCTCTTATGGATGCCCTCACAGAAGGTTAATCTCTTCCGTTTTATTGCACTTTGAAATAATGGGTAAGCATAAAACAAAGAGGGGCAACTGGAATTAAAATGATTCGCAATGCAAAAGAGGCGATTCGCGATTAGCAAATTTTTGAATATTTCAAGCGTATAGCGGTTTTAGCCTTTAAGGCTTATCCTTTGTTATCAAAAATTGTTGTTGTTTCTGTATACTGCTCGCCTTTTCGTTTTGTGAACTGTGATTTGCGATTCATCTCGAAAGAACTTTGGCGCCTTCGATGCTCATTTCTTAAGACTATCCCGGGTTATTCGCTTCTTTAGCTTCGATGAACTTCGTTTCCTAATTAGTTGTACTATAGTAGAAATAACTCCAAATTCGCTATTGGCGAGGATATCATATTATGATAGCATAGCCTCCATCATCCCCATTGATTATGGGCTAAAGTATTGATTTTTTTGTACTTTTTTATTCTTATCCTTTTTTGACTCATTATGTTTGATTGAGGCTTTGGTTTGGCTTTTGTTTGGATTAACTGGTTTTTCAATCAAAAATAGAAAATCAAAAATAATAAAAATAAATGATAGGGCTAATGACGACAGATTTAAGCAGGGCCCCGTCAAAGTTGAGACGAACTTTTTGATTATTTGAGTTTTTTTGTACATTTGAGACGATACAGGAAGCCATAAATTATAACGGACTGTTTTTAACATATCGTTTTTGAAATAATCGAAGTATATCGTGCTTAAATCAATAACTTATATCGGACTTTCACGATCTCCTGGATTTAACTTCCTGCGATTGGCACCTGTTCTTCTTATAATTTGGCTAGGTTTCATCTGTACAGTTATTTTAGATTATGATAACTGAAAATCCGCTCAAGCCCAAACTGAGCTTAAAGTTATTTACTATAAAATAAAGGACTATAAAAATAAAGGCATGATGTATGCCCTATTGACGCCTTATTCTGTCCTCTTTTTACCACGGTTTGTAGTGTAGCTTTATGGTCAGTACCACAAATTCCTTATTTAACTCTAGCACAGGCGATACGCCAAACCTCGAAGTTTGGCTGGCACACATTACCCAAAATCGTCCTGAAGCTGAACAGCAAGCGATTATTGATGCTTGTACTTGGGCTGAACAGATACATCAGTCCCAAACTTACGCCGGTGTTCCTTATCTTGTACATCTCGTCGCGGTTGCTGACATACTGGCACAATTGGGCATGGATACCGATGTGTTAGTCGCAGCTATTTTGCATGATATGATTCTTGAACCGCAGATCAGGCTTGATGATATTAAAAAACGCTTTAACCCTGTCGTTATGCACTTGGTTGATGGTGTTGCTAAAATGAAATTGATTGAGGAACTCAATGATCATTCGCATAAAACTAACACCAAACATCAACCTGAAAGACTGCGTAAAATGCTGTTGGCGATGGCCGAAGATGTGCGGGTTGTCCTGATTAAATTAGCTGATCGATTAGATAATATGCGTCTTTTGCGCCATCAGCCCGATGAGAAACGACAGCGAATTGCCCGTGAAACGCTCGATCTGTTTGCTCCCCTTGCTAACCGGCTGGGTATTTGGCAAATAAAATGGGAACTCGAAGATCTCTCATTGTGTTATTTGGAACCCCAAACGTACAAAAAAATGGCACGACTGCTTGATGAACGTCGTGTTGATAGAGAAAATTATATTCAGCAACTCATGACAAGCTTGTCTGAAGCACTGAGACAAGCGGGTATTAAGGCCGATATATCTGGACGCCCTAAGCATATTTACAGCATTTGGCACAAGATGCAGAGAAAAGAACTGGATTTTGACAAAATTTTTGATGTGCGGGCCGTGCGCGTTCTCGTCGATTCTGTGACTGAATGCTACATGGCGTTGGGTATTATTCACAACAAATGGCAACCCTTGCGTAATGAATTTGATGATTATATTGCCAACCCAAAAAGCAATAATTATCAATCTTTGCATACGGCCGTGATTGGCCCAGATCATAAAATTTTTGAAGTACAAATCCGTACTCATGCCATGCATCATCATGCTGAACTCGGCGTTGCAGCCCATTGGCGTTATAAAGAAGATGGCACTCAACATGACAAGGGATTTGAACAAAAAATTGCTTGGTTGAGAAAAATTTTACAATGGAAAGATGAAGAAGCTGATATCGGCGATTTTCTTGATCGTTTCAAGTCAGAAATTTTTGAAGATCGCGTTTATGTTTTGTCTCCACAAGGGCAAGTCATCGATTTGCAGCAAGGTGCCACACCGCTTGATTTTGCTTACTCTATTCACACCCAACTAGGGCATTGTTGTCGTGGTGCCAAAATCAATAATCGCATTATCCCTTTAACGTACACACTTAAGAGTGGCGATTTGGTTGAAATTTTGACCTCTAAAGAGGAAAAGCCTAGCCGAGATTGGCTCATTCCACAGGCGGGTTACTTAAGAACTTCACGGGCTCGCTCTAAAGTCAGACAATGGCTTAAAAAGCTGGATAATAAACAACATGTTGTTGAAGGGCGTGTTTTATTAGAACGGGTATTACGCCGTCTCAATATTAAAGATTGCAACTTTGAACAATTAGCGCATAACTTGTGTTTTAAAACGGTGGACGACTTGTTAGCCTCAATAGGTAAAGGCGATACAACAATGGCTCACATTTCAAGTCATTTCAATGAACAAGTCTTGCCTAAAAAACAACAAGAGCTTCCTATCGTTGCGCTTCCTAATCGCCCTGATAACGCTGATAACGACGGTATTCATATCGAAGGGATCGCTGGTTTACTGACTCAGATGGCTCGCTGTTGTTGCCCTGTACCTTATGATGCAATAGTGGGTTACATCACAAAAGGGCGTGGTGTCGTTGTGCATCGCCGAGATTGTCCCAATGCTTTACGCTGGCAAGATGAAGGTAATAAACGCCTGATAGAAGTAGAATGGAGCCATTCCAAGAAACAGCACACTTTGATCTATCCTGTCGATATTGAAATCAGTGCTTATGATCGTCCCGGGTTATTGCGCGATATTTGTTCCATTACCACTGTTGAAAAAATCAACATTATTGCTAGTCAGACAAGTACAGATAAAAGTGATAATCGTGTAAAAATGGTATTGACATTAGAAGTCAACACGCTAGATCAATTAAGTCGTGCTTTATCTAAAATGGACAATTTGTCTAATGTGATGAAAGTGTGGCGTAAGATATAGCTTAGAATCCTTCTTAATACTCGATCTTCAAGTTTTTGATGTTATTTGGTATTGCGTCAATCACAAATGGCGTGTTTAAATAGGTAAGTCATTGATTTTTTAATCTCATTAGTTTTTAAGCGTTAAAACAATATAGATGATTTTAAATCAATTGTTTACAAAAAACGTGAAGATCGAGTAATCGTTTCTTTCAAAATCCAGATTGTCCTGATTTCTACAAAACACTTTTAAGCGCATTAACAATTTTAATCTGCATTTGTTCAGTCAAATAAGGGTGCATAGGTAAACTCAAAACGCGCTGCGCTACCGTTTTAGCAACTGGGAAACTGTTTTCAGCATGATTCAGATAGGCAAACACAGGTTGTAAATGCAGCGGCACCGGATAATGCACAACCGTCGGAATGCCGCGTTGTTGTAATTGTTCTTGAACATCATCGCGGTTATTCACTTCAATAGTGTATTGACTATAAACACAGATATTGTGAGAAGCAATAAATGGGATTTTGATTTTTTCTTCTTCTTTCAATAAGCCATTGTAAGTTGCCGCAATATGGGCACGATCTTCGACTTCTTTCGGAAATAAGGCTAATTTAGCAAGCAATAAACTGGCTTGTAGGGTATCTAAACGGCCATTTATGCCGATGATTTGATGATGATAAGGTTTATCTTTATCTTGTCCATGATCACCCAATTGCCGCATTAAGTTTGCTAAGTTATCATCATCGGTAAAACACGCGCCAGCATTGCCATACGCGCCCAGTGGTTGGGAAGGAGAAAAACGGGTACAACCGATTGCTGATAGCGTACCGGATTTTTTATCATGGTAAGTTGCACCAAAACTTTGGCTCGCATCTTCAATTACGGGTAAATTGTATTGGTTTGCTATTTTATTAATCGCATAAAAATCAGCACATTGACCGAATAAATTGCTGGCAATAATCGCTTTGGTGTTTCGTGTAATAGCCGATCTCAATAAGGAAGGGTTGAGTGTGTAAGTGATCGGCTCTATATCTACAAACACCGGTTTGGCACCCACTAAAGCAATCATCTCGGCTACCGCAACAAAATTAAACGGTGAAGTAATCACTTCATCCCCCGCTTTCACATCAACTGCCATTAAAGCAATAAGCAAGGCATCGCTGCCACTGGCAACACTGATGCAATGTTTAACACCAACATAGTCTGCTAATTGCTTTTCAAGGGCTTGCACTTCAGCACCGCCAATGTATTGCCCATGCTTTAATACGTTGAAAATGTGTTTTTCCAACGTCGGGCGTAGAATCAATTGCTGACTTTCCAAATCAATCAGCGAAGGTTCGTTTTCATATTGTGCCAACATCGCATAAACAAATTCATGATCACCGCCTTCGATATCAGGATGCAGCGATGTCAAATCAAGTTTATTAGTCCAAATAATCGTTGTACCGGGCAAAGTAGCCGCATCTAAACTCATCAACGCTTGAATTTTATTCGGACAATCAGACGGAATTTCGTGCCAATGTGCTGCCAAAGACGATAGCCATTGCACCTTTTTGTCTAATAAGCTTGCTAAGGGCTGATGAATGGATGACTGCATTTGCGTTTCAAGTAAAGACAGCGAGCAACAGGGTAGCCAAAATCGAACGGGTGATTTTTGTAGGCGAATAAAGGAATGTATGGTATCGTTTTTAGATTTGGACAATAATTCCAAAACGATATCGTTATCTAAAATAATATTTAACATAATCAGTAATCAATGAAAAAGAGTAGCCTGTCTTACCTATCAGTTTTAAAATATTTTAAAATAATTTAAGATATGATGTTACGCACAGAGCTTCAAAATGAGTTAATCGGGGCAACCTATAAAGAATTGCCCCTACCAAGACAACGAGAGGGTACCAAGACAACGAAATGCTAGGGGCAATACCAGGCGCAAGCCCTTGTTTATCCTAGTCATTTTTTGTACTTAACGCAAATAAAATTAAATCATGCCTAAGACACCCAGACAAATACTTTCTGATCTCATCAACCATCACGGCACAGATTTATGTGATGATGCCAAACACTTTGAAACAATACTACGCGAAAAATGCCAAGATCAGTATAAGCGCGAAGTCTTTATGCTCGTCAATGCCCTTCACGAAAAAGTCGCCTTTGATTTATTGCATCCCCCAAAAAACACCCCTCACACCCAACTATTATCCCATTTAACACAACGTTTATGTGAGAACTTAGGATTGGATAAAACCCTTGCTGAATGGACAGTGCAAAGTTGGGAGAAGGCTTTAATTCAAACCCCTGAAGCTGTAATAACGAAACCAGCCAATGCCAACGCATTAGAAATCACGCCAGAGTTTGCCAAAGCGTATGAATTAATGGAACAAACCAACCAGTGTCTTTTTATCACCGGTAAAGCGGGCACAGGCAAATCAACGTTACTGGCGCATTTTAAACAAAAAAGCAAGAAAAAAGTGGTTGTGCTGGCTCCCACAGGGGTAGCTGCGCTCAACGTAGGCGGTGCCACCTTACATTCCTTTTTTAGACTACCGCCTCGCCCCATTCATCTTGATGAAGTCAAAGCGTTGCGCTCCAAAAAAAGACTCAAGCTTTATCAATCCATTGACACCATTATCATAGATGAAGTTTCCATGGTAAGAGCCGACATGATGGATGTCATTGATCGTTTTATGCGCTTAAATGGTAAAGATGCCAGCAAGCCATTTGGTGGCGTTCAAATGATTTTTATTGGTGACTTATTTCAACTCCCCCCAGTCGTTTCTAGTGATGAAGAAGCCAAGTTATTTACAACAACCTATCAAAGTCCTTTCTTTTTCAGTGCCAAAATATTTGAGGTGCTTAGGATGGAATTGGTAGAATTAACAAAGGTTTATCGCCAAAAAGAGCAAGACTTTCTTCAGATGCTCAATAGTATCCGTAACAACCAAGCCTGTAGCAGCGATATACAACAGATTAATCAGCGTTATCAACCACAATTTGAATCAGAACTCAAAGAATATTACATCACCTTAACGACAACGAATCAATTAGCTTCAAAAATCAATACGGCGCATTTAGAGAAATTATCCACGCCAAACCATCAATTTGAGGGCGAAATCAAGGGAAAATTTGACAAAGGCACACTCCCAACCGATTTATCTTTATCTCTCAAAGAAGGGGCCCAAGTCATGTTTGTCAAAAACGACAGTGAAGGCCGTTGGGTGAATGGTACTTTAGGCCGCATCAAGAAAATCAAAAAAGATCAGATTCAAGTCGAAACGCCTGATAAAATCAGCTACACTGTTAAAAAAGCGAAATGGGAAATAGTGACTTATCAATTTGAGGAGAAAATGCAAACCGTCACAACAGAAGTCACTGGCTCATTTACCCAATACCCGCTTAAACTGGCTTGGGCGATGACCATTCACAAAAGCCAAGGCAAACAATTTGATAAAGTGATTGTCGATTTAGGCTGGGGCACTTTTGCCCACGGACAACTTTACGTAGCCCTCAGTCGCTGTAAAACCCTAGAAGGCTTGATTCTCAAAAGCCAAGTGCGTCCCAAAGATGTTATTGTAGACAATCGTGTCATCGCATTTTGTTCTTCGCAGACAGAGTCTCAAGCCTCTGAATTTTCAGATATTCCTTTTTAATATGCCTGGGGAATCCCACACGCAAGCCCTTAATCAATAAATAATTGCACTCATCGTTATACCTAAGTGGGAATGATAGGAATTGTAGAGACGCGATGCTTCGCGTCTCCGATTTTTATAGACGCGATCGCGAAGCGTTTCTACGATAATCAAATCAATTGAGACGCGATTTGTAGAGACGCGATGCTTCGCGTCTCCGATTTTTATAGACGCGAGGCATCGCGTCTCTACGAGAATCAAATCAATTGAGACGCGAGGCATCGCGTCTCTACGAGAATCAAATCAATTGAGACGCGATGGATCGCGTTTCTACGAGAATCAAATCAATTGAGACGCGAGAATTGAGACGCGAGGCATCGCGTCTCTACGAGAATCAAATCAATTGAGACGCGAGAATTGTAGAGACGCGATGCTTCGCGTCTCCGATTTTTATAGATGCGAGGCATCGCGTTTCGACGATAATCAAATCAATTGAGACGCGAGGCATCGCGTCTCTACTACGAAAATTATCAATCATGACTTCTATCGTCGATGTTGCTATTCGGAATAACCGTACTGTCTTACTCCTATTTCTCTTTATTTTTGTCGCCGGGATTACCGCTTATCAAGAGATTCCCAAGGAATCCGATCCTGATATAGCCATTCCTATTATTTATGTTTCCATCAGTCATGAAGGGATTTCTCCAGAAGATGCTGAGCGTCTGTTAGTGCGCCCTATAGAAAAGGAATTGCGGACTATCGCAGGCGTGAAAGAAATGACCGCTATTGCTGACGAGGGACATGCTTCTGTCACTTTAGAATTTGATGCCGGTTTCAATAGTGAAGACGCTTTGCGTGATGTGTTGCAAAAAGTCGATATTGCTAAAGTGGAATTACCCGCTGATTCAGAAGAACCGAGCGTCCATGAAATCAATTTATCGCTCTTTCCGATTTTAGTGATAACGCTTGCTGGTGATATACCAGAACGCACTTTATTAACTTTAGCGCGTCAATTGAAAGACGCTATTGAATCGGTGCCTGAAGTCTTAAAAGTTGAGATAGCGGGTGATCGTGAAGAAGCGGTAGAGATTATTATCGATCCATTGTACGTTGAAAGCTATAACCTCAACTATGAAGAAGTGATACAGTATTTTGTGAGAAATAATCAATTAGTGGCTGCCGGTGCCTTGGATACGGGACAAGGGCGCTTTAATATCAAAGTGCCAGGCGTATTTGAATCGTTGCAAGATATACTCACCTTACCCATTAAAGTGGATGATAAACGGGTTGTGACTTTGCAAGATGTGGCTGAAGTGCGTCGCACTTTTAAGGATCCACTCACTTATGCTCGCGTTAATGGTAAACCTGCTTTAGCCTTGGAAGTCTCTAAACGCACCGGCACAAATATTATCGAAACGATAGAAAAGACGCGCTATATCGTTGAGAAATTTAAAGAAAAATGGCCCAAAAACGTGCGTATCAATTTTATTCAAGACAAATCCAAGGAAGTACGTGACATCCTAAAAGATTTGCAAAACAATGTCTTGAGTGCTGTCGTATTGGTTAGCATTGTGATTCTGGGTATTCTCGGCATACACACCGCTCTCTTAGTAGCGATTGCGATTCCAGGCTCTTTTTTGTTAGCCATTTTAGCCCTCGATCAAATGGGATTAACCATGAATATTGTGGTTTTATTCAGTTTGATTTTAGCTTCAGGCATGTTAATTGACGGCGCAATCATTGTCACCGAGTTTGCGGATCGCAAAATGAGCGAAGGTATGCCCCGTTTTGAAGCTTATGCGATAGCGGCTAAACGCATGTTTTGGCCGATTATCGGAGCGACTGCAACCACCTTAGCGGTATTTTTGCCCTTGCTATTTTGGCCCGGCATCGTGGGTGAATTTATGAAATATTTACCTATCACGGTTATCGCCACGCTCAGTGCTTCTTTGATAATGGCTTTGATTTTTATGCCCACCTTGGGCGCCCTATTTGGTCGGCCTCGCCCGGTTAAAATAGCCGATCACGATACAGCCCCTTTGCACACTATTAAAGGCTTTACAGGCCGGTATATCCGCATTTTGGAAAAACTAATACGTCACCCAATACTGGTTTTACTGGTTGCCTTGCTGTTGTTAGTGGGTGTGAATACAGCTTACGTACACTACGGAAAAGGGGTAGAATTTTTTCCAGAAGTTGAACCTGAACGGATTAATGTCTATGTCAGAACGCGCGGTGATTTGTCAGTCCAAGAACGTGATCAGTTGGTACAAGAAGTTGAATCACGGGTTCTTGATATGCACGAATTTGCCAGCTTGTATGCGAATAGCGGTATGGTTTCACCAGACAATGCGCCTGAAGATACGATTGGCGTGATTGCGATTGAATTTGTGGATTGGCGACAACGCCGGCCAGCTAAAGAGATTATTAAAGAAATCCGACAACGCACCGCCGATTTAGCCGGCATTTTCATAGAAGTTCTCAAACAAGAAGGCGGGCCGGGAGAGGGCAAGCCAATCAAAATAGAAATTAGCGCCCAAGATGCCGACTTATTGAACCCCACTGCTGCTGAATTAGTCGCCGGTTTACAAACGATAACAGGCCTCGTTGATATTGAAGACAGTCGGCCTTTACCCGGCATTGATTGGAAAATCGCGGTTGATCGGATTCATGCCAGCCGTTTTGGGGCCGATATTGCCAGTGTGGGTAACGGCGTACAGCTTGTCACTAACGGCATCAAGGTGGCCGAATTTCGGCCCGACGATGCTGATGAAGAAGTGGATATTTTGATACGCTTTCCGCCTGAATATCGTGGTTTGGATCAATTAGATAGGCTTCGTCTTCAAACACAAGCGGGATTAGTCCCGCTGAGTTTATTTGTAGAACGTATACCACAACCCCGTGTAGGGAAACTGAAACGCAGTGATGAGCATCGCATTTTGACGGTACAAGCAGGGGTTGAAGAAGGCGTGTTAGTCGATGATAAATTGAAGGAAATTCGTGCTTGGTTAGACAGCCAAGGGCCAGAAGAACAATCGCTATTAGTTGATCCGCGTGTCACGCTCACATTTAAAGGTGAAGATAAAGATCAACGTGAAGCAGAAGCCTTTTTATCACGCGCCTTTATGACTGCGCTGTTTATGGTGATGATGATTTTGGTAGCACAATTCAATAACTTTTATCAAACCTTGCTGATTCTCAGTGCCATCATCTTGTCTACGATTGGCGTATTACTGGGCTTATTAATCACGCAACAACCCTTTGGCATCGTCATGTGTGGCATCGGTGTCATTGCCTTAGCCGGTATTGTTGTCAACAACAACATTGTGCTGATTGATACCTTTAATGTTCTCCGTGCCAGCGGCATGGCAGTCCATGAAGCCGTTTTACGCACTTGCGCCCAACGTTTGCGCCCAGTACTCCTCACCGCCATCACCACCATTCTAGGCTTGATGCCAATGGTATTAGCAATGAATATTGATTTAATGACACGAGAGATTAATTTTGGAGCACCGTCTACACAATGGTGGACACAATTGGCAACCTCAATAGCAGGCGGATTAGCCTTTGCCACATTATTGACTTTGATACTGACACCTTGTTTGTTAGTTTTAGGAACGCGACGAACTATCGTTTCTCGTTAAGTGAGAGATAGCAGGAAAAGGTTAAAGCTTTTAACTTTTTCCTTCCCTTATGCTTATTTATTTCCTTGGATATCCTCTGTGCTTCCTCTTGATCTTTCTATATGTACCATTCCTTAAAATTTTCCTAAACCCTTGATTAAAATCCATCAGTTTCCTGTAAGCATTCGTTGCATTTTTGGAAACGGCCACATAAAGCTTGTTCATGGCAAGAACCGGTTTGATGAATTCTATCTTTTGACTGATGCCAGGTATCTCGTTTTCCAGAATTTTCAGACGATCTTTACCCACGGCTCGGCTATCTGCCATCAAATCAATCTCATTATTGTAAAGCTTTTTCAATCCTTCATCCAGATTTTTAACCTTCACTTTCTCAAAATAATCGGCAGCATCAAAATCATTGCTCGTCGCATAGCCTTCAACGACACCAATTTTAAAAGACTTGAGATCTTCAAGTTCTTTGAAGCTGATTTCAATCTCTTTTTTCTTAAAAAAACCAGTACGGGTTTGTGCTATGGGTGCCGAAAAGTAATAATGATCGGCCCTTTCGCGTGTGAAATAGGCACCCAATAAAGCATCATAATAGCCTTTTTGAGTCTCATCTAGCGCCTTTTTCCACTCAAGAAACCGAATATCAACTTCATAACCTTTAGCTTCTAAAGCCGATTTGACAATATCAGAAACCCAACCGTCGTTGAGCATTTCTTCACCATAAAAAGGCGGAAAGTTTACCGTTACCAAGGTAAATCTTTTCCCTGCCACACAAGCCCCTGAATAGAGTAATGTCACAATCACAAAGAAAATAATCTTTTTCATACTGAACCACCAAGTATCAATTATCAATTATCAATTATCAGGCTTCGATTCAAAGTCTGGTCGAAGTTTAACTTTGCGCCTTTGCAGCTTGGCGTGAGCCAATCTAGCCCCTTTGATTGCTTAAGGTTCGATTAACATTAACCTTTATTAAAATATATGAAAGCATTTTATTAAAATGTATTCACAACCTTAAATGGTGCGAACCCAGCACCTCTATTCCGTATCTCTATAAGTAAATCAAGAGCTTCTGGAACTACTTTTTTAATGATACCTATCGCACCATTCAAATCGGCATTAATTATACCCCTAGACCATCGGTACAAACCTCTACTAACACGTTTACCGGTAAAACAATGTGATTCACCTTTTTTATAAACCGGCAATGGATCATTGTCTAAGTGACTTGATTTGGAAGTATAGGATTCTTCGGTAAAAATAACATCAATACCAACATCGAAGGCTTTATATGCAATCATTGCTTTGATTTTATCATAAGGAATTGAAACAAAATTTTGGTTGTTCTTTTTCCCAATATTGATTTCCTGTTTCCAGTGCTTATTTTCACCAACAATAATTAAACCACTGTTGGTTTCTAGCGCATAATTAATAATGTTTCTACTCGCTTTATGCAGGTAATCATCTATTTTTTGATGACGTTTTTTTGACAAAAGGCCAATTGAATGACTTGTACCTTTATCACCGATAAACGACATCAGTTTTGCTTTTTTCTTGTTAAAGTATTGATTTATGGATTTCAATGGCTTACCATTTATCAACATAGGATTCACATCTGGTTGATTTGAAACTAATGTAGCTAAGTTATTTAATCCAAGATCGATACCTAAAACATTATCATGGGTTAATTTATCATTTGACACCTCTTTTTTATAAACAACCTCAATCACAAAATGTTGGTATTTTGGAATAATACGTACTTGTTGCAAGTTATTAACGGTTGTATTTAGTTCTGGCAATCGGGCCTTTTTGGGAAAATGGATTTGATTATCTCTTAATTTACATTCTTGATTAGTAAAGATAACAATGTTCAAGCCCTTTTCTTTGTCCTTATATTTGGGTAATAAAGGTCTACCCTTGAATTTATCGGGATTCTTCTTATATTCCTGATTCGCTTTAAAAAAAGATTTCCAGTTCTTCTCAACTAATCTTAATACTTGTTGCGAGGACTGGGCTGGCAGACCTTTATAAACCTCTGGATAATCCCGTTTTATTATCTTATCCATCGTGCTATAATTGATAATCTTATGGTTTTTGATAAAATTTTGCCGCATAATAAATGTGGCACAATTATAGAGATTTTTCGAGGCATAAGACAAATCAATTAATTGTTGATTCATATCGACAATATGTCGTTCAACTCTGGTAACGAGCATAGATATAACCGTTTTCCTTGAAATATCTTGATTGAGAAATTTATAGACCAATCTATCTAAGTAATTATAACGACCATTACCTCAAATTTCTACCCTTAAAAATTTTGGTCATTTGTAATAACTGTAAATACTTTCTGGGCTTTCATAAACACGTAATAACATATTTTATAATTATTACAGTCTATTTTTTAATATTATAGGACTTACGCATTGACAGCTTTTAACTTTTATGCTCTCGCCTAAATACCAAGGGTTTAATATTATGACTGATAACTCAAAATCAGATTTTTTACCCTTTTTATATTGTGTGATATTATTTTATTTTTAAGTCATTGATTTTTATTGAAAATATATTTTTATCAATTTGTCAATGCGTAAGTCCTATATTATTTAATATATTTAGTTACTATATATTGCCCTTTTTTTTTAGAGACTCGTTCCGACAGCTTTATATCAAAACGTTTATCATTAACCCTTAACCATTAACCCTTAACCATAATGGACAATTCATCATCAAAAAAATCACTTGAAAACATTTTTTTTAGCAGCGTTTTAGTCATCGCATTGGGCTTTCTCATTTTTTTCGTCTGGCAACTTTTCTTCAGTAGCGGGCCTCTGGGCCAAGCTATTGAATTTGGTAGGCTTGGAGATAGCTATTATAGTGTGGGGGATTTGCAACGTGCTGAGGAAATGTATCTTCAAAGTTTGGAACAGTTTCAAACTATCGAAGATTCGGCAGGTATGGCGAAACAATACGGTAATCTGGGTGTGCTCTATGCCAATCGCAATGAATGGGCACGCGCTGAACAGATGTATATCAAAAGTTTGGAAAATTTCCAAGCGTCTGGCAATCGCAAAGGTATCGCCAATCAATTGAGTAATCTGGGTACGCTTTATGTGCTTGGCAATGCGTTGCCACGGGGGGAGCAGATGTTTCTCAAGAGTTTGGAAGTTTATCAAAGTTTAGGCAATCAACAAGAAGTGGCTAAACAATACATCAATTTGGGTAATCTCTATTATGCGCGTCAGGAATGGCAACGTTCGGTGCAGATGTATTTGAAGACTTTGGAGATTCATCAGGCCTTGGGATGGCAACAAGACGTAGCCGATCACTATGGCAAGCTTGGCAGCCTTTATTTTCAGCTAGGTGATATGCAACGCGCTGAGGAGATGTTGCTTAAGAGTTTAGAACAGAATACGGTGCTGAAACGTCAACCCGAAATCGCGCTTCAATCGAGCAATCTGGGAAAACTCTATTTGAAACGCGGTGAGTTAGAAGGTGCTGAAAAGCAGTTTCTGAACAGTTTGAAGATTAATCAGGCCTTAGACAATCAGGCAGAGATGGCGAGTAATTACACGAATCTGGGCGCGATTTATGCCGCTTACCCTGATTGGCAACGCGCTGAGGAGATGTTTCTCAAAAATTTAGAGATTAATCAAGCGTTAGATAAACAAGAAGAGAGGGCTGATCAATATACGAATCTTGCTCATGTTTATTTGAGTCAAGGCAATTGGGAAAGTGCGGAGAAAGTGCTGCTTAAGAGTTTGGAGATTAATCAGGCCTTGGATCGCAAAGCGATTTTAGCGAGTCAATACGAGCATCTTGGAAAGCTTTATTATACATTGGGGGATTGGCAACAGGCTGAACCGATGTTGCATAAGAGTTTGGAAATGAATCGGGCCTTAGGGCGCAAGCAAGAGATGGCCAATCAATATGGCAACCTGGGACACCTTTATGGTAAACGCGGTGACAAGCAACAGGCTAAGGAGAATTTTCTCAAGAGCTTTGAATTGTTTAACGAATTGGGCCATCCAAATACACAGCGAGTGCAACGATTTTTAGAGGCGCTTCAATAGCGATTCACTCATTAATTATCCCGCAGGGCTACTCTATGCACACAAATTATTTATAACAAACTGTCGGCTCACGCAGAGCCGCAGAGCCGCAGAGAATGAGAGAAATTAAACAAACCGGCTTGAATTAGCCTTTTGGGATTTATTTTTTTTGAACTTCCTTACTAAAAACCGGGAAATAAACGCAACAGACGCCGCAAAAGAACGCAATTTCACACAAAACTTTGGCGTGAAAAAGATATTTGGCCAGCATCCTCCCCAGCATTTGCGAAGTGTGTTGTGGGTATGCGCCTGTGTGACGGACGTGTTTGACCAAATCCTTCTCGAATAAACAATCCTTGTCGTTATTCCAAATTCCTCACGGCTTCGACACCGTTTGCCACACCAGTCGATCAAACCCCACCGCAACCACACTGATGAGTTGTAATTTTAACTCGTTACCATACGAGATTTCTAAACCGGTTTGATAATCAAGCAATTGCTGTTTCGATTCCAGCAATTGTTCCTTCACAGGTTCTAAGGCTTTCAATTCGGTGATACTCAGTTTTTTGAGTTCAGCACCGCTTTTTTTGACATCAGATAATTTTAAATACTTAAATTCAAAGAGAAAATCATAAAGTGGCAATTGACGAAAATCGGAACGGATAATCATTGTTAAGTCAGCATATCGCCGTTCAGAAGGGGTTTCTGAATCCATCATATACCAAACCTCATCAAAAAGTACCGTCACAAAAGCCGTTTTGATTGTCAATTCATTCGCAGTCTTATAATCACGATTGTCAAACACTTTAAAATAACGTTGTTCCATAAAATCACAAACAGCTTGCAAATCGCCACTTTGGTAAAACTCCTCAGCCAATAAGCGAACTTCTTCGCGTTC
>JAYQWI020000261.1:0-4669 GCA_035871815.2 Candidatus Parabeggiatoa communis | reverse complement strand
ATCAAGCGGTAGGCCGATTGGATGAGGCTTTGCCTTTGTTAGAGAAAGGCTATAGGCTAAGTTTGCAAGTCTTAGGCGAGACGCACCCTAACACTCTCTCCAGCCTGAATAATTTAGCGGGCATTTATAAAGCGGTAGGCCGATTGGATGAGGCCTTGCCTTTGTATGAGAAAGGCTATAGGCTAAGTTTGCAAGTCTTAGGCGAAACGCACCCTAACACACTTTCCAGCCTGAATAATTTAGCTATCGCTTATGCAGAACAAGGTGATTTAGAAAAAGGCATTGATTACCTTGAACAATTAGTAATGGGAGCAGAAAATTTACGTCGAGCCCAACTCTCTGTCGAAAATCGACGTTCTGTATTTGCACAATACATAGGTAGTTATTTTGATTTATCTCAATTTTACTTTTTGCAAAACAATTATCAAGCCGCTTTTCACACGGCAGAAAAAACCAAAGCCCGTACCTTATTAGAATCCATTGCCTTTAAATTAGCCTTACAACACGTCAATTTCACCGCCAAAGAACGCAAAAAAATTGAGCAGCAACAAACTCAATTAGCGTTTTTAAATACAAAAATTGCTGAAACTGGTGAGCTTGATAAAAGAATCGCGTTACGCATAAAAAAACATGCCTTGCTAGAAAAAATCACGGCTTTTTATGATGATTTAAAACAACGTTATCCTGCATTTGCCTCACTGCTTGAACCAGAAATTATCACGGCTGAAAAAGGACGGCAACTCTTACCCCAAAATGCCTTATTTATCAGTTATGTACAAAATCCTAAAAGCCATCAACTCCTAGTTTTTACCCTTGATTACGCGGGTGAATTACACATCCATGATTTAGGTGTCATAACCGGGTTAGCCCAAACTTTAAGCGTTTATAGGGAAGCTTTAGGCACAACAATTCAGGGATTACGCCAACAAGGCCAATCCGTTTGGCAGCTCGCCGACGGTAGTTTTGTTCTGGGCAATAAACCCAGTCGTGATAAAAAACCGCGTCGAGTCAGGGATGTTGATCAAATCAGCGGTTATTTAGCGGAAAAACTCTTACGGCCCCTTGCTGAATAACTCAAGACTAAAACGCACTTGATATTTTCTCCCAGTGGTGGATTAGCGCAAATTCCATTTGAAACCTTAATCTTAGACAACCAACCCCTGATTGCTAAGCACAAAATCAGCTACACGCAATCGCTTTCCAGTTTTGCCCAGCTCAAAAAACGTGAAGCCGCCTATCAACAACTCAAAGGACGACAAACCTTATTGGCAATGGGCAACCCCCGCTACCATGATCCCAAATCACCGCCTACAAATTGTGACGTTCGCCCCCTTGAAGTTGACTTGGACAGCCTCTCACGCGGCAACAACTACAAAAACGCTTTACGCAATGCCAACAAGTGGTGCAATCTCCCCGGCACGCGAAAAGAACTTGACATGTTAAAGGCACTCTATCCCGACAGCACCATTTACCAACAAGCCCAGGCCAGTGAAGCCCACTTACAACGCCTCAATCAAGCTAACATCTTGAGCCGTTACCGATATTTACATTTTGCCACGCATGGTTTTTTACACCCCCAAACCTCGGCATTATCGGCATTAGTTCTAGATCAATTGAACAGCACAGACGAACACGATGGCTACCTCACAGCCGTGGAATGGATTGGCTATCAATTAAAAAGTGATTTAATGGTACTCTCAGCCTGTCAAACTGGTTTAGGTAAAAATGTCAGTGGTGAAGGCATTATGGGTTTACCTTATGCCCTGTACATCGCCGGCAATAAAAACACCTTAATGACGTTATGGAAAGTCGATGATGCCATCACAGCGGAATTTATGCGGCGTTTTTTCACCAAAGTCAATAACGGCCTCTCGCATATTCAAGCCCTGATAGACACCAAACGCGAATTTAGGCAAGAAAAACAGTATCAAAATCCAAGGTATTGGGCCGCGTTTGTGTTGTATGGGGTTTAAATTCAAAACGAAACAGCAATATCAGTAGCTCGAAAACCTTGGGCATCGAAAAATAAATAGCCACAGAATGACACTTCAATGCACGGAATATTTCCGTGTATTTCCGTGTTTTTCCGTGGCAAAATCGACCCGAAGCTAGAGACGCATGGCCATGCGTCTCTACTATCACGGTCTTGATAACTGATAACTGATAACTGATAACTGATAACTGATAACTGAAAAATGACGACTATCCGTGAACAAGATTTTATTCAAAGCATTGCTGATGCTTTTCAATTCATTTCTTATTATCACCCTATCGACTACATCAAAGCCTTAGGGGAAGCTTATGAGCGTGAAAAATCTGCCGCGGCTAAAGATGCTATGGCGCAAATTCTCGTTAATTCACGCATGAGCGCAGAAGGGCGGCGGCCGATTTGTCAAGATACGGGTATCGCTGTCGTCTTTTTGAAAATCGGTATGAATATTCGCTGGGAAACGCAACAAGGCGTTGCGGAAATGGTGAATGAAGGGGTGCGAAGGGCTTACACACATCCTGATAATGTCTTACGCGCTTCCGTTTTGGCCGATCCGGCCGGTACACGTCGAAATACGCGGGATAATACACCGGCCGTGATTCATACTGAAGTCGTGCCTGGTGATACTGTTGAGATTCAAGTGGCTGCCAAGGGCGGTGGTTCTGAGAATAAATCTAAATTTGTCATGCTGAATCCCAGTGATAATTCAGTCGATTGGGTATTGAATACCGTTCCCAAAATGGGTGCCGGTTGGTGCCCGCCTGGTATACTGGGCATTGGCATTGGCGGTACGGCGGAAAAGGCGATGTTGTTGGCGAAACAATCCTTGATGGCCCCTATTGATATTCAGGCCTTGCAAGCACGCGGCCCCTCTAATCGTCTTGAAGAATTGCGTTTGGAATTGTATGACAAAGTGAATGCCTTGGGCATTGGGGCACAAGGTTTAGGCGGGTTGACAACCGTATTAGATGTCAAAATTCTGGATTATCCCACTCATGCAGCCTCTTTACCGGTAGCCATGATTCCCAATTGTGCCGCGACTCGCCATCTTCATTTTGTACTTGATGGCAGTGGGCCCGCGAATTTAACGCCACCGAGTTTGGCAGAGTGGCCTCAAATCACTTGGGAAGCCGGTACACAATCTCGGCGCGTGAATCTGGATCAGGTGACACCTGAAGATATCGTGCAGTGGCAACCGGGAGAAACTTTATTACTGAGCGGTAAAATGTTGACTGGGCGCGATGCGGCCCATAAGCGAATAGCGGATTTATTAGCCCAAGGGCAATCGCTACCAGAAGGTTTGGATTTCAAAAATCGCTTTATTTACTATGTCGGCCCAGTCGATGCAGTACGTGACGAAGTCGTTGGGCCCGCAGGCCCCACCACTTCGACACGTATGGATAAATTCACCGACATGATGTTAGAAAAAATGGGCCTCATTGGCATGATTGGAAAAGCAGAGCGTGGCCCGCAAGCGATTGAATCCATTAAAAAATATCAAGCGGTGTACTTAATGGCAGTCGGTGGCGCGGCCTATTTAGTCTCTAAAGCGATTCGCGCCGCCCGAATAGTCGCCTTTCCTGATTTAGGTATGGAAGCCATACATGAATTTGAAGTAGAAGACATGCCCGTCACAGTCGCCGTCGATGCGCGTGGCGAATCTGTGCATCAAACCGGGCCTGCCCAATGGCGAATCCATTCTCAAATTTAAATCATTAACGACAAGGATTGTTTATAAAAAAGGATTTAAAACCGCTAACGACAAGTTATTAATCTCTAGTAGCGCCATGATCCAATCCTTTCTTATAAACAATCCTTGTCGTTATTAATCCCTGTGCTTCAAGTAGCCCCACGATCCAATCCTTTATTATATACAATCCCTGTCGTTATTTATGAACTCTAAAAATATTTTCCAACAAGCCACCTATTGGCTCAGTGCCCATAAGATTTCTCAACTACCAAAAGAGAATGGTTCTGAAGTCGCTTTTGCCGGACGTTCCAATAGCGGTAAATCCAGTGCAATCAATGTCATTACTGGACAAAAGAAGCTGGCCCGTACCAGTAAAACCCCCGGACGCACTCAGCAGATTAATTTTTTTAAATTAGATGAACTTCGCTGCTTAGTTGATTTACCCGGTTATGGTTTTGCCAAAGTCCCGATTTCTGTCAAAAAGCAATGGCAAGAAACTTTAGAACGCTATTTACACACGCGCCAAAGCTTGCGCGGTTTAGTGCTGATGATGGATATTCGTCATCCACTCACCGAATTTGATGAAAAGATGCTTGACTGGTGTGCCCTTTCCAATATGCCCGTGCATATTTTATTGACAAAAGCAGATAAACTCAGTCATGGCAAAGGCAATGCCGTCTTGGAGCAAGTGCGTCAGCATTTAGCCACCTTAAAGGGAGAAATGAGTGTACAACTGTTTTCTGCCTTCAAGCGTGTTGGTATTGAAGAGGCTAAAACGCGCTTAAATAGCTGGTTAGAAATTGAAAACGAGATAGACGCAGATTTAACTGAGGTTCATGATTAACGTGTTTTCCCCTTTCATCATAGGAGTATTGATTAAAAATGTACGTGACTGTTGTTGATGTTCAGGTTAAACCTGAACAGATTGATAAATTTATTGAGGCGACTCGCTTTAATCATGAGGCTTCTATTAAGGAAAAAGGCAATCG
>JAYQWI020000260.1:0-2614 GCA_035871815.2 Candidatus Parabeggiatoa communis | reverse complement strand
CGTACTGGTTGACTTGGTATTAAATTGGAAGGGTTCATTTAAGCCCAATTGATAAGCCAAACTATAGGCCAATTGGGTTTTGCCCGTACCCGGCTCGCCCATTAATAACAACGGTTGCCCCAATAATAAGGCGACATTCACGGCCCCCACTAATCCGTCATCAGGGATATAACCCGCCGGATCAAGTTGAACATGCAAATCCGGTGTAGGTAAATCAACCGGTTCCGGCCGTTCGATTGGCGGTTGATCGCTATAAAATAAAGTGCTCATGTTGTCGTCTCTTGCAAAATCTTCTGTAATTGAGGTGCCAAGGTTTCCATTGGAATGCCATGAGAATGGCCTTCATAAAACTGTCTAATTTTCGCCTCCATCTCTTTAAGCGTGTCATAGCCAAACGTGATGTGATTTTTGCAATCACCCCATAACCATTTAATCGTATCCACTTCTTTGACGGATTCTAATTGTGGCAATATCACCGTGCCCATTTCAAAGCAGCAAATAGATCGAGATAATTGTTTATCTAAGCGATTAAGTTGTCGTATCACTTTGCGCCGAATGCGTGACGGCTTACTCAATGGATTCGTAAATTGAAATCGCCTTTGGGTTGTGTCGGGATAGTGAAAACACATAAAAACCAGTAAGCGATAATGCGGCTTATCTTCTTGATTTATAAAGTAATCTGCTTGAGGAGCCGGCCAATCTCGCCAAAATTCAATAAACCCTTTTTCAATGATATTGTTTACGGGTTGACAAGACTTAATAAAAATGTCGATATAAACAATCACTGGTAGTCCATGTTCAGCCAGGAACTGAGCCACACCCGCTTTCGTGTTTTCAGGCGGATAGTGAGGCAAGTTTAGTATCAGCTCATTAAAGATATCGTCTTGCAATTTGGCACGATCACGGCTGCAATTGTACATTCTCAATTCAATTTCTACACGATTTTTAATGTTAATCTCATCAGGATACACTTTAGGCAAGGTTTTATCCACGAAACAATCCTTAAATTTATCATGCGCTTCTTGAGATTCGCCCCCCACCAAACACACTAATGGACGTTGTTTAACGCCTGTTTGTTCATGTTCATTTATGGCCTTACCTAATTTTGCCGTTTGCTCCTCGCGATTCGGTAAATAGAATAAATAAGGGGGCCAAAAAGTTTTGGGTGGTTCGGGTGGTGGCGGCGTTGGATTCACCGTTTTAAGCCACCCTAGGATAAATCGTATCATGAAAAGTATAGCCACCAACCCAAAAACAATGCCAAATATAACCAATCCATTCATAAAAAAATCAAAACTGAAAAAAGTACTGAAAATGGTGACAATGGTATTGAGAATGGTATTGATATTACTTAAAGCAAATTTCCACATTTTTGTGAACTCTATTATTGGATTATTCGTTAGATAGGAATGGTGGGCAACAAAAACCCGTTACCGGCCCCCTACAAGAAAGACATCATTTATTTTTTGGATAGGCCTTAACTCCAAATCACTGATAATTGTTTCTGCTGTTGGGCACAATCACGCAAATATAAATGGATTAAATTTTGATATGGAATGCCATTTTGTGCGGATAGGCTTTTGAAATAGCCAAGCGTTTCTTCATCGATTGGGATAGTGATTTGTTCCTTGACTTTCTCAAAATAGGGGTTTTTAACGGAGTTAGAAAAATCGTAGTTCTCTCTCATAATTGATACCTTTTATATTATCTATTTCCGTGTTTTTCCGTGTTTTTCCGTGGCAAAATTCAAGTCATCACATCATAAGAGGAAACGCAAAATGAAAAAAAAGAGGACATTAATTTGGTCGGTTTTGATGTTGGTATTATTCTCCAATATTTCACTGGCCGCAACAGACTGTAATATACAAACCGAAATTCCAGCAAATGAATGTAATGCATTAATTGCCCTTTACGACAGCACAGATGGGGCTAATTGGACCAATAATACCGGTTGGAAAGTGACGAATACGCCTTGTAGTTGGTACGGAGTGACTTGTAATGGTGGTAGTCATATTACAGAACTTAGCCTGAATGGCAATAACTTGAGCGGAACCATTCCCGTTGAATTAGGCAATCTGGGTAATTTGGGGATACTTCTTCTACACTACAACCAACTGAGCGGAACCATTCCATCCGAATTAGGTAATCTAGATAATTTGTTATGGTTTATACTTTCCAACAACCAACTGAACGGAACCATTCCATCTGAATTAAGCAATCTGGTTAATTTGACAGTCCTTCGGTTAGACAACAACCAACTAAGCGGAACCATTCCAGATTTAAGCAATTTAACAGCATTGGTAGCACCTAACGCAGATTTTGGATATAACAAATTAATATGTGGTAGTGCTACAGCCATAGATACAGATTGTGCAGATACCCAAGATATTTCTGTCTCATGTACTACACAAACAGAAATTCCAAAAAGTGAATGCGATGCCCTAGTTGCCCTTTACGATAACACTGATGGTGATAATTGGACTGATAACACCGGTTGGAAAGTGACAAATAGGCCCTGTAATTGGTATGGGGTGATTTGTGATGGTAGTCATGTTACACAGCTTGGCTTACATAACAACCAATTAACCGGAAAAATTCCACCAGAATTAAGTCA
>JAYQWI020000259.1:0-3363 GCA_035871815.2 Candidatus Parabeggiatoa communis | reverse complement strand
CCTAATTTTCCCCAGGGGCCATCGGGATTTGTCATCAAAAAAGATGAGGATTCACCACCAAAATCACGCAGTATTGAAAGCATGGATTCTTCTATGTCAGTCATGGTTGATTACCTTTTTAATTGTCACTCTTGCCCTAGCTCTGTGAAGATATTTATCTTCCGCTAAGGATGAAATTAAATCAATAAAAACAATTATTTATAATTCCGTTGTGCCAGTTTGACGTGTTCAAAACTTAAGGGTTCTTTATACAGGACTTCTGCTTGGTTTTTACCCCGGTATTCCCAGGCGGCAACGTAAGCGAAGTTTTCATCATCACGCTTGGCTTCGCCTTCTTCGGTTTGCGATTCTTCTCGAAAATGCCCGCCACAGGATTCTTTGCGGTGTAGGGCATCTTCGACGATTAACTGGCCCATTTCTAAAAAGTCGGCGACACGTAGGGCCTTTTCTAAGTTTTGGTTCAGTTCGTTGTTGGTGCCTACCATGCTGAGGTTTTCCCAAAACTCGCCTTCCAGCGTTTTGATTTTCTCTTGCGCTGTTTTTAAACCGGCCTCATTGCGCGATATGCCGCAGTAGTTCCATAAGATGAGGCCGAGTTCTTTATGGTATTCATCAACCGTTTTGTCGCCTTTGAGCGATAGGATGTGATCAATCCTATTTTTGACTTCATGCTCAGCTTCTTTGAAGGCGGGATGATCGGTTGGCACGTTATCATAAGGCATGTTGGCCAAATAGTCTGCAACGGTACGCGGTATCACAAAATAACCGTCGGCTAGGGCTTGCATTAATCCACTGGCCCCTAAACGATTGGCACCGTGATCTGAAAAGTTGACTTCGCCTAAGGCATATAAACCCGGAATGGTGGTCATTAAATTATAATCTACCCAGAGGCCGCCCATTGTGTAATGCACGGCAGGGTAAATTTTCATCGGGACATCGTAAGCGTTTTCATGGGTGATTTTGTCGTAGATTTGGAACAGGTTGCCATACTTATGTTTAATCTCTTCTTTCCCGCGTCTTTCGATAGCGTCTTTAAAGTCCAAATAAACGGCTAAACCGCTTTTCCCAACACCGTGCCCGTCATCACAAACTTTTTTGATATTGCGGGAGGCGACATCTCTGGGGACTAAGTTTCCAAAAGCGGGGTATTTTCGTTCTAAAAAGTAATCTCGCTCTGATTCTGGAATATCATGCGGATGACGTTTATCGTTAGGCTTTTTGGGCACCCAAACTCTGCCATCATTTCGCAGTGATTCTGACATTAAGGTGAGTTTGGCTTGATGCCTATCGTGAACGGGAATACAGGTAGGATGAACTTGATTAAAACAGGGGTTGGCGTAAAAAGCGCCTTTTTTATGTGCTTGCCAAGCAGCGGTGACATTGGCCCCCATGCAGTTCGTGGAGAGAAAGAAAACGTTGCCATAGCCACCAGTAGCCAGTAAGACGGCATGGGCGCTATGTGATTCTATTTTGCCGGTGATCAAGTTCCGAACGACGATACCCCGCGCTTTGCCATCAATGAGAACGAGTTCTAGCATTTCGGTACGCGGAAACATCTGTACTTTGCCATTCGCAATTTGACGACTGAGGGCGCTGTAAGCGCCGATCAGCAATTGTTGCCCCGTTTGTCCTCTGGC
This sequence comes from Candidatus Parabeggiatoa communis, assembly GCA_035871815.2. GTDB lineage: Bacteria > Pseudomonadota > Gammaproteobacteria > Beggiatoales > Beggiatoaceae > Parabeggiatoa > Parabeggiatoa communis. Next base: position 1,726 of record JAYQWI020000259.1, on the reverse strand, counting down.
ATAAAACGTCCGTGACACTTGAGCGCCACCAAAAGACTGATTATCTAATAAACCGCCATATTCACGGGCAAAGGGAATGCCTTGCGCGACACATTGATCAATAATATTGTTGCTGACTTCGGCAAGCCGATGCACATCCGCTTCTCGTGCGCGAAAATCACCGCCTTTTATGGTGTCGTAAAATAACCGGTGAACACTATCGCCGTCATATTGATAGTTTTTGGCCGCGTTGATACCGCCTTGAGCGGCAACACTATGCGCCCTTCTGGCGCTATCTTGAAAACAGAAGACTTTGATATTGTACCCTAATTCGGCCAAAGTCGCGGCAGCTGAAGCACCGGCTAATCCGGTGCCGACAACGATAATCTCATATTTCCGTTTATTGGCTGGATTAATGAGTTTTAAATCGAATTGATGTTGAGTCCATTTTTCGGCAAGAGGCCCATCTGGAATTTTTGCGTTTAATTTCATAGCGAGGTATTTTGATGAAATCGTAGAGACGCGATGCTTCGCGTCTCTATTTTGATGGAATCGATGCATCACGTTTCTATTTGTAAATTTGACGCGATCGCGAAGCGTCTCGCCTTCCCGTTTCTATTTGTAAATAGTGGGCTGATAGAGACGCGAGGCATCGCGTCTCTACAAATCATGACATCAAATACAAATAATGCCCTAATATATAAATTGGCATGGCGGCAAAACCGGCTGGTATGACAATAGCGAATAGCACCCCGATTTTTTTAATCAACGGGGTATATTTTTTATGATGGATGCCCAAGGTTTGAAAAGCACTTTCAAATCCATGTGCGAGGTGAAATCCCAAAAACACCATTGCGACAATGTACAAAATGGCAAACCACCATTCTTGTACAAAAACGGTGTGGACTAACCAGTACATATCTTTATAATCCGTGCCGGGAATAATCGGAATCTCGGCTTGAAATTTATATCTAAACCAAAAGTTGTACAGGTGTATGACCAAAAAAAAGAGTACGACTGAACCCGCTATACCCATATTGCGTGATGACCAAGTACTATTGGCATCCGGCCGGTTGTAAGCATACGCTTGCGGCCGTGTCTGGCGATTGTGTTGAGTAAGTCGCCAAGCGGTGTAAATATGTAATATGAAGCCTAAAACTAAAATGATTTCTGCAACGCGAATAATGCTTGCTGTGGACATAAAATGGGCGTATGCATTAAACGCGGCGCCATTATCACCTTTAAATAACATCAAATTACCGGTCAAATGCACCATTAAAAACGAAATTAAAAAGAATCCTGTCAGTGACATCAGGATTTTTTGACCCAGTGTTGAGTAGAGTGTTTTTAGAAACCAATTCATCATTCAGTCCTTCCGTTTATTTTTTTTCAACACAGAGTTTACAGAGGGCCAGAGAGGGCCACAAAGAGTTCCTCTGTGAAACTCGGTGTTACTCTGCGAACTCTGTGTTGCGTTAAAAACGCAACACATACCAAATAGGTGTCAATGCTAATAGACAATAATATCAACACGGTTTTAAAAGAGGATTATTGTGCAGCCAGTTTCTCCAATGCGGCTTGTGCTTTTGGATGACCTTGTTTTGCTGCTTGACGAAGCCATTTGATCGCTTCTTGGCGAGTTTCTTCGGAAGCATTCTCGCTGTAATAGTACATGACGGCTAAGTTATATTGTGCGTCTGCGTATCCTTGTTGAGCGGCTTGGTGAAACCATTGAGCGGCTTGTTGG
>JAYQWI020000258.1:0-4282 GCA_035871815.2 Candidatus Parabeggiatoa communis | reverse complement strand
CCTCAAGGGGTTTAATTTTAATTATAGCATTTATAGAATATCGTAAAATTCATATCGATGGGTTCGATTTTTTTTTGAGTTCAATTTGAATTGGAGTTCAAATGATTTGGAGTTCACACTTTAGTTTGACTTTCCGTTCATACTGGGCGCATTCACAAAAAAAGGGTCATTATCAATAGCAGCAAAATAAATTTTGCACTCCAGGCCGAAGCAAAATAAATTTTGCACTCCAGGCCGAAGCAAAATAAATTTTGAACGAAAATCAGGGCGACAGTGTGGTGATGATTTTGAATATTTTCCTTCCCCTCATCAATTCGTTATTTAATCCTTAATAATTTAAGTGTATTTATCAAGCTAAGGTAACTCCAAAAAATTAAAATACCCACACCTTTAATCAATCTTCTTTCATTTTCTGCGGCTCTGCGTGAGCAGACAGTTTGTGACATAAGATTTGTATACATAGAGTAGTGTGGTTGTTTTGGGTATTTTATTTTTTTGGAATTGCCTCACTTTATCTACTCCTGATAATTGTTAAGTGTTCATTGATAAGTAATTAGCAACAAAATCACCCCTAATCCTAAACGATACAACACAAAAGGCAACATCCCCACTCGATCCAATAAACTGATGAAAACCCGGATACATAAATACGCGCTCAGCGCGGAAAACACAACACCAAGCGATAAAGCGTACCAATCCACCACTGAGTCTTGATGAACCAATGACACCGTTTCAACCACCCCCGCCAAAATAATCGTCGGTATCGCCAACAAAAACGAAAACCGCGCGGCCGCCTTACGATTCAAACCCAACAACAAGGCCGCCGTAATCGTAATCCCAGAACGAGACGTCCCGGGAATCAAGGCCAAAGCTTGGGCTAACCCGATTAACACAATATCCTGCCACGTTAAACTGAACTCATCCCGCTCTCGTTGACCCAACACATCGGCCCACCACAACAACAAACCAAAAACAATCGTGGCTGTCGCAATAATCAGGGGTGATCTCAACTGATCTGCCAAGCCCACCCCGGCAATGGCTAAACCCACGAAGCCGACGGGAATCGTACCGACGCCAACCCCCCACACTAAACGACTTTCAGGCGTATGATGGCCCGTCATAATAGACGCAAGCCAATGGCCTAATAACGGCCTCAAATCTTTTTGAAAATACAACAACACCGCAACCAAGGAACCCAAATGCACCGCGACATCAAAGGCCAGCCCTTGATCGGCCCACCCCGTTAACTGAGGAAACAAAATCAAATGAGCCGAACTCGAAATCGGTAAAAACTCAGTCAATCCTTGTATAACAGCCAAAATAATAATATGCCAAATATCCATTTATCAGTTATCAGTTATCAGTTATCAGTTATCAAAAATAGACTTTTCTAAATCAACCGGGCATAGAAATGTCTAAATGATAGCGGCGAAACGCTTTAATGACAACGTTTTTTGGGAATGCGCCCTACATTCAAAAAAATAAATCTACGGTAAGGGGCAAACCCTTGTATTGCCCCGTACTGCCATGCCATAATAATGAATGCCGGGTTGTCTCACAAATCGTTAGCAAATCGCTCGGCCTCCCATATCATTTGTTATCGGAAGGATAAACAAATGGATATAGTTTTTTTTTGAAGAGTGCTTGACAATTGTTCTTAATCATGTTCACTTCCTACGGAGAAAAATGACATTATGCGTTTACTTAAAATGCTACCTATTGTTGGACTGTGTGCCGCATCCTTTCTGCCTACATCCGCTGTAGCAGATCACCACCTGGTGAAGATTATCAATGCTGAATCGGGCTTATGTCTGGACGCAACATCGGAAGGCGGGTTTGTCCAACAGTCCAAATGCGACAAAAACCTTAAGGCCCAATTGTGGACCATTAAAGGTAACCGGATTATCAATGGGCATTGGCAAAACGAATGTCTGGACATATACGTCGTCAAGACAGACAAAAAAGGCTTGCCTTGGCTGAATACAGTACAAACAGATGCTTGTGAGGGTTGGAAACAGGCCCAAAACTGGAAGCTTAAAAAAAATGGGCAGATTCAAAACGAATACACAGACCAATGTTTGATAGCACCAGGGGATAGACCACTCGGTCCTGTTAAAGCACGAGAGTGTAAACCCGTTCATGCTGGTTTCGGTAAGTGGGAAGTTAAATAATTAGGCAGGCACTTCATCGCATTAGGATTGCCCTCATGAGAGGGTTTAAAGGCCTCAGGCAGACTCAGCGAAAGCAAACGAGTCTGCCTTTTTTTTTGTGTGCAATGGTGTAGTCCACCCAACTATTAGAAGTACCCAATATCTCGTAAGGGAGTTGTGGCTAAATACCAATACAAATTTTAAGAAGCAAGGCGAAGCCTAAGGCACTTTCGAGTCGAAAGCCTCTTTAGCGTCTTTAGCGTCTTTAGCGTCTTTAGCGTTTATTTTTTTGATGAAGGTTAAAATCAAATCGGTATCACTCAGAAAGACTCAATGAACGCAAAATTGAAAAATAACGTTTTTAAGAAACTGAAAAAGACTTGTTCTGATTTGTCAAGATCACTTGTTAATCCGAACTATTTTATTTAGAATACCCTACCCTCAAAAATGATTTAGTCTGATAAATTTTGCCACTCGTATCTCAAGCGAGTGTTGCAACGGTTATGAACATTGAACAAAAACGACAAGGATTGTTTATAAGAAAGGATAAGTCAAAGGCGATCAGTCTTTGTTCATTTTTCACCTGTTTATTCTGTTTTCTCTATGGAGTTTGGTTATGAAAAGTTTTCGTAAAATTGGATTGGTAATGGGTTTAATGGTTTTTTCACTGACTGTCGCTGCTGCCCAAAATGATCCGGGGCAAGCCTATTTTAATCGTGGGAATTTTGAGCTTGCGGCGCAATATTGGCATGAAGCATTGTCTAATGAAAATAATTCAAAACGTTACATAGACACGTCTGTGCGTTTGTCAGCGGCTTATGTGTCTTTGGGGCGTTTGAAGGAAGCGTTTCGTGTATTGGAAACTGCTCTGCCTGTTGCTGATAAAATAGATGATCCTGTACGTCAAGCGAGTGTGCTGATGCAGTTCAGTGATGTTTATCTGGCTATGCGTGATTTCCAAGAAAACCGCATGGATTGTGGCATGAAAAAAATCACTCAGGACATCATTCCTTTTTTGGAAGAAGAAACCTTGACACCAAAAGGGATGATAAATGAAGCGTTGTATTACCTTGAAGAATCTGAGAAAGCTGCCACAAAAATTGATCCTGAAAAGAAAAAGTATCCGTTGTTGTGGGCTAATATCTTAAATAGAGAAGGCAATATTCAGTTGCTTGAAGCTTTTAGATTGTATGAACTAGGTGGAGATTATGAGGAAAAAGCTAATAATGTTTTCAAAAACATTTATCAAGAAAGCATTGACTTAGCTGAGAGAAAGGTAGAAGTGCAAGTAGATGCTCAAGTCTTAAAAGCGAAAATGTTAATAAATCGGTTCAGTGGATATGTACAACTTGAGGAATATACTGATGAAATTCAGAAAGAATTAAAAAATCAAAATATTTATCGGCAAGTGGAAAAACTGCCTAATTCACATGACAAAGCTTTTGCTTTTATCAGTCTTGCTCAATTGATGCTCACAAATGCTTCATCTTCACAAATAAATGAAAAATTACGTGGGTATATTTACTATACCTTGATAAAAGCAATTGAGATTGCTGAAGAATTAGGAGATAACAGTGCGATAGCTTATGCTAAGTTCTATCTTGCACAGCTTTATGAGGAAGAGGCAAAGCATGAAAATGAAAAGAGGCAAAAGGCAAAATTGTATGATAAAGCTATTTCGTTAACGAGAGAAGCGATTTTTTATATTCAAAATTATCCCCGACTACATACAAAACTCCAGAAAGAACTTTGGGGTTATCCAGAACTGTTGTTTCGTTTAGAATGGCACTTAGGAAACGTCCTCAAAGCGCAAAAACATGATCACCCTCAAAAAACAACAATAGCTGATGCCTATGAACATGCTCATAAACATCTACAACTTGTTCGTAAAGGATATGGGAGTCTTTCACAAGCATTCCTCAAAGAAGCTAAACAGTTTTATTTTGACTGGGCGGATTTTTTACTCCAACAAGCGTCCAAAATATCAGATGCTAGTGAAAAACAGGAACAACTGAAAGAAGCCATAAAAGTAGTGGAATGGTTTGAAGCAGCAGAAGTACGAGATTACTTCCGGGATGATTGCATTACAAGACGGTTGGAAGAAAAAGTCCAACATTTGGATGATAACTTGC
>JAYQWI020000257.1:0-2818 GCA_035871815.2 Candidatus Parabeggiatoa communis | reverse complement strand
TATCATGATCCTGCCAAAATTATTCAGGCTTCCATTCTGGATAACGCCCAAATTCAATATCAGGGAAATTGTGGCTCGATTTTTCACTTTCATCAACCACTTCAATACCAAATTGAAGGGCTTTTGGGCCCCAAATATCTTTGTGGGCAATAACGCCGCCTTCAGGAGGGGTGCCTAAATCGCCTTCTTGGTAAATAAACGGGAAGTTATACACTTCATCCCCGTTCTCTAATTCTCCCAAAAACCGCATCTTTTTATGAAAATCATCTTTTTCATTTTGTTTGAGGATAACCTTTCTTATCCGCTCTTTTCCTCGCCTCACAATCGCAATCACATCAAACTTGTTGTCGCCTACATGCAGTTTAGCGGGGCTGTAACCGGCCATGATCACTTGGGGTTCCTCGCGTGCGGTGTTATCGTAAGTGATTGGGGCTGTCGATTTTGTGGCAGCGTACTGTTCTGGAAAGTTGCCTACCATCAAATACGGATAAGTATGGGACACATTATTGTATTCATCAATCGCAATAATGTTATATTGATCGGGCTTGGAACCCCATGCGGTTGACATTGTCCCATCACTCATGCTGCCCTTTTTATAAGTGTAGGTGACTTTATAAATTTCATCACCATTTCGAAGTACGCCTGCTTGTCTCATTTCTTCCCATAAAGGCCCTTCCGTTGATTTGAAGGCAACAATGTGTATCGGTTCATCTCCTGGCCTGACTAAAGCCACAATATCGAATTGATCATCTTCACGATCTAACTTGGTGGGTGTGACACCGGCGGCTATGATTTGCGGCCCGACGCGAGCTGTCTGCTTATAGGGGCCGATAATCTCTATCGTTTGCTCTGTGGTTGCCGTCGCGTCTTGATCATCTCGCACCGTGAGTGTGATCCTGTGAGTATTTTGGTCTAATTTGACCTCATTTTGTTTGCCTGATAGCGTTTTAACACCATCAATCGTCCACTCATACTCGCTTATATTGCCATCTTGATCATAAGCCTCACTGGCATCCAGTTTGACAATCACGGGTAGGTTACCAAACAGAATACGATGCGTGAAGGTTGCTACGGGAAGACAATTGACATGAATAAATTTCCTAGCCTTCGTTGTCGCACCTAGCCTGTCTTTGACTGTTAGGAGCACTTCGTAATTACCGCAGTGTTCAAAGTGAATGCTAGCCTGTCCGTTTGGCTTCTCTTGAATTATTGGACACTTATCGCGATCTTCGCTAGGACAACTGACCAGCCAGTTATACTGCAGTGTTTCTTCTTCTGTGGCTTGATTCGCTTGAAACTCAACGCTTAAGGGTGCATCACCATACGACGGTTCTGCCGAAAAATCGGCTTCAGGTGGACAATTGACCGTCACTTCCTGAGTCGTTTTATGTTGATCACCCTGATTATCCAGGACTGTCAACGTCATTTTATATTCGCCGCATTCCTCAAAAGTGAAGGTGGGTTTAACTTCTGCTGATAATTCACCCTCCGAACTTTCCATTTGATAATCCGTGATTTCACCGTCATAATCCATAGAGGCGCTTGCGTCGAAAGTGACGTAAGCAGGGGGCGCTTTGCTTGATTTAGGTTCAGCGGTTAAGTGTGCAATAGGTGGACAATTTTCGACGTGAACCCGTTTGCTCGTCAGACTGGTTTTCCCAGCATTATCTGTGACGATCATTTGGAGGGTATACATACCGGATTGTGGGAAAGCTTGGCTTGGGTTGCTTTCCTGAGAAAAAGGACTGCAATCATCAGTTTGTTCACCATTGCAAACTAACCAATCATATTGTTGAATTTCGCCATCAATATCGCTGGCAGCATTGCTGAATTTCACGATAGAGGCCTGAAAAACACCGTCTTTGACTTCAGTGGGACAAACCGGGGGTTGCACACTAAATCCAAAATCGGCCACAGGTGCGCTATTCGGCACGATAAAGGGTTTTGTGCTGCTCTGACTATAGCCTTCATCGTCTGTCACTGTTAGCGTTATACTGTGTTCGCCCCATTGGGTAAAACGCAAGGTTGTCGTCTCACCTGATGCGGTTTGCCCATCTGAGGTTTCCCAATCATACTGAAGTGGGCCCCCATCCGGATCGTGGGCCGCACTGGCATTGACTTGAACCGTGTTCTGGCTTGATAACGGCACGATGCTGAATTGAGCAATAGGCGCTTGATTATCTACCTGGATATCGATTTCAGTCGCGCTATCCGTCGCGTCCATATTGTCGGTCACTGTGAGGCCTACGCGATAGGTGCCAGGTGTCTTAAAAGTCAGCGTAGCCGTTTTACCGGATGCCGTTTGCCCATCAGACGCTTGCCAGTCAAACTGTTTAATCGTACCATCCGGATCAATGGAATCACTCGCGTCTAATTTGACTTGAAGAGGCGCGTTGCCCGATTCCGGTTCGGCAGTGAAATGAGCTTCCGGTTGTCGGTTTTTCAAGCTAACCGTTTTTTCTATGCTATCCGTTGCACCCGTATCGTCAGTCACGGTGAGGGTAATGGTATGCGTGTCCGCATTCTTAAAAGTCAGGCTGGCGACTTCACCTGAATCCGTTTGCCCATCAGACGCTTTCCAGTCATACCTGACAAGGGTGCCATCCAAGTCAGAAGAATCACGGGCATCTAATGTCACGGTGACAGGGGCAAAATTTGAATCCGTTTTCAGATTCAGTTTAGCGATAGGTTTATTACCAATCGTAATGTATTTTTCCGCTTGCCCTTGTGCGCCATGCGTATCTGTGACGGTTAGCGTGATGGTATATTCCCCAGATTCTTCATAGCGGAAGCTGGCGGTTTCACCATCAGCCGTTTG
>JAYQWI020000256.1:0-3620 GCA_035871815.2 Candidatus Parabeggiatoa communis | reverse complement strand
ATAGCGACATTGATAAAACATCAGAACTCAAATTGCCCCCTTGGAAAGTGCTGATTGTTGATGATGAAGTCGATGTCCACGCCATAACCCGTTTAAGCCTTAAAAAATTTGAATTTGCAGGCAAAAAATTACAGCTATTTGAAGCCATGTCCCGTTTTCAGGCGCAAGCCATTCTGACCGAACAGTCGGATATAGCAGTGGCTCTGATTGATGTCGTCATGGAAACCGATGATGCCGGACTCAAACTGGTCGATTTTATTCGCAATGAACTTAAATATAGCCTTATCAGGCTGATTATCCGAACGGGCCAACCCGGAATCGCACCAGAAAATGAGGTGATTGAACACTATGATATTGATGACTACAAGGATAAAACCGAACTGACAGCCAAAAAACTTTATAGCACTATGCGTCTTGCCTTGAAATCCTACAGCAATTTGAGTCGGCTCAATACCAATCAAGAAGCATTGAGAAAGATTATTGATGTCGCCCCCCAATTTTACCAATCTCAATCACTCAAGCCATTTTTCAAAAAGGTACTCAAGCAAATCATCGACATAAGCAATCATCTGGGCGCTCAAAACAGGAGTGCTACCGTTAACAGTGGCCTCATACTCACCGTTGCCCATAACCAAGTTACCCTTCAATCCTGCTTAGGGCGTTTTGCAAAACCCAAAGAAATTCAAGCCGATATTGATACGATTACCCAAATCTGTTCCGTTCAGGTTTTTGGGGAAAAATCCAAACAACCTTTGCCACCCGATGCGCTCTTGATGCCACTTGAAGTACATAATAAACCGATAGGCTTTATTTACCTAGAGAATGTTTCGCACCTGAATCAAGCTGATAAAGATATCATTCATATTCTAGCTCATCAAAGCGCGACTGCGCTGGAAAACTTACAGCTTTACTTTGATCTCAAAGAGGCCAATCAGCACGTCTTACAAATGTTATCGGTAGCCGATAAAGCCCGTCAGGAGGCAGAAGAAGCGCGTCAGGAAGCCGAGTCAGCTAATCATACCCAAAGCACTTTCTTATCGAACATAAGCCATGAATTTCGCACACCGCTCAACAGTATTTTGGGTTACGCACAACTCCTTCAAAAAGATAAAAACTTAACCCTCAAGCAACAAGACAAGATCGAGATTATCCAACACAGTGGCAATTATTTGTTGAGACTCATCAGTGATATTTTAGAACTGTCTAAAATAGAACGGGGCGATATCAAACTTTATCCTAACGAGTTTCATTTGACACCGTTTATTCAAGAACTGGTTAAAATTTTTCAGATACGTGCCCAACAAAAAGGCATTGCTTTCATTTACCAACCCTTATCGCATTTGCCCACGTTTATTTGTGCCGATGAAAAACGGTTACGACAAATTTTGATTAACTTATTGAGCAATGCTATAAAATTTACAAAACGAGGCGGTATCACTTTTCGAGTTAAAATTGAAAAAGTAACCGAAAAAACGCTGATTTCTGAACCCAAATCTTCACGATTACGTTTTAACTTCCAAGTGGAAGATACCGGCATAGGCATCGCACAAGAAAACATAGAGAAAATATTTTTACCTTTTGAGCAAGCGATTGAGTTGAAAAATAAACCTGAAGGCACCGGTTTAGGGTTATCTATCACTCAAGAACTGGTTGAAATAATGGGGGGAGAATTGCATGTTGAAAGCAGACTCGGACAAGGTAGCCTGTTTTGGCTAGAATTAATGTTTCCAGAAGCCTTAGATTGGGAAGAATCAAGCGCAAAGATTATTGTGGGTTATCAAGGCCCACGGCGTAAAATTCTAGTGATTGACGATCACGAAGAAAATCGCTTTGTGTTGATAAGTATATTAAAACCATTAGGCTTTGAAATTGAGGAAGCTGAAGAGGGTGTGGAGGGTTTAAAAAAACTGCGTGAATTTAAACCTGATTTAATTATCACCGACTTGGTGATGCCTGTCATGGATGGATTTGAATTTATTAGAAAAGTTAAAGCATTACCCGAATTTCGGCAGTTACCGATTTTGACAGAATCAGCCAGTATTTTAGAATTTGAAAGTACAAGCTTCTGTGATGCTTTTTTGTCGAAACCGGTTCGTACAGAAGAATTATTAGAACTGTTACGAAAGCATTTGGGATTGACATGGATTGAGAAGGAAATGAGTTTGATAGAAAAGGAGGCAGGGCATGAGGAAAAAATTGAATCCCTAGCCCCTAACCCTTTGCCCCTTACCCCTATAAAATGGCCCTCTTTAGCAGAGGTGATGGCATTATTTGAGTTATCAGAATTAGGTGATATCACAGCCATTATTGAGCGGGTTGAACAATTGGAACAAAGCGATGCCGAACTGAGCGCCTTTATCAAAAAAATTCGCCAATTCATGAAAAGATATGATAGTGATGGTATCACAAATATGCTGAAACCTTATTTAAAGGAAAACGATATTGAATTACCCGTTTTAGAAACAACGATGCCATTTGTTCATCTGCCGGCAGAAGCGGCGGCGATTTTTTTTGATTTAGGTTTGAGAGGCGATGTCATGGCGATTCTAGAACAAGTTGAGCAACTTAAGCCAACAGATAAAGCACTAGAGTCTCTACTTGAAGAGATTCAGCAATTGGCGAAAAACTATCGAACCGATGAAGTTTGTGAATTGGTTAAGCCGTATTTGTAGAGACGCGATGCTTCGCGTCTCTAGCATCGCGTCTCTACGATGAACCAAAATCATAAATCGCGTTTGTGATCTGTTGTAGAGACGCGATGCCTCGCGTCTCTACATTAATGCAAAAGGATTGGACTCCCTTTTTCCAGTTGCATGACAGGATTACAAAGTTTTTTCAAAATCGTTGTCTCAAAACTGAGATAAAGACTGTTGTTAGAAACGGGCACTGGGGTCGTTGAGTGGGAGTGCTTCAATCTCAAGGGCTTGCGCGTTTGTTTTCCATACAAAATTAGAGGGTATGTAGGGGTAATTCTTAGCTACAGCCCCGATATGTTGAGATTATTGAAAATCTGAAATATTGAATATTTGATGTAAGTACTGAAGCATAAATTTTCAGGTATTTTAATAGAAGCAATGTTTATTTGTAATTAGAGACGCGAGGCATCGCGTCGGAACGAAACCGCGAATTGTAGAGACGCGATGCCTCGCGTCTCTTTGCGGTAAAATACCGGTTTATTTGTGGTTCAGTACTTATAAGTTATTGATTTGAATCAATCCCATTCAACGACCCCAGTGCCTCTCGGCGTAAATGAGTAAAAAATAAAACATCACATATAAACTCGGGAGCATGACGGTGAGTCGGCGCATGATAAAGGTATTATAGTTGGCAACGTAGTAAGGAACGTGCCTGAAATAAAATAGCCATTAAAAATTATCTATCCCCTTGTCATTAGTGGATTGAAAAAAAGTTGACTAAGTTATTTCATGCACGTTCCTAAGTGGCCGCTATTAAGATAAATAGGCACCAGACTACAGCTATTAAAAAACGCAAGTGTTCAAAAAGGCCTAAGGTTTTTCTGATGTCTGTCAAATAAAAGAGGATATAATAACTTAAACCGATAACAATCAGGGGTGAAATGAGGATTAATTGTACGAAAAAATAGTAAAACGGTTTAGATG